>NZ_NWQG01000173.1:0-38635 GCF_002529485.1 Mesorhizobium sanjuanii | reverse complement strand
GTAATAAACTGCCATTATGCAGAGACGCGAAATGTCGGACCAGAACAGCCGGGAGAAGACGATGCGCAGTCGCGAAGAGGTGTTGCAGCAGCTCAGCGGCTTGCCTGTTGGCAGCGCACCCATCCTGATCGTCGGCGGCGGCATCAACGGCATCGGCCTTTATCGCGATCTTGCCCTGCAGAAGGTACCGGCCGTCCTGATCGACAAGGGCGATTTTTCATCCGGAACGAGCGCCGCGCCGTCGCGTCTTGTCCATGGCGGGCTGCGCTATCTTGAAACGGGCGAGTTCGAGCTCGTGCGGGAATCCGTGATCGAGCGCAATCATCTGCTCAGGAATGCGCCGCATCTGGTGAAGCCGATCCCCGTCTGGGTTCCTGCTTTCAGCTGGCTCGGCGGCCTGTTCTCGGCAGGCCTCCGCTTCCTGAAGCTCAAGAAGACGCCTGGCCCCAAGGGCATTCTCGCCGTCAAGCTCGGCCTCCTCTTCTTCGATCGTTTCGGCGGTGCCAGCCAGACCATGCCCCGGCACCGGCTGGTGCCGCGCGCCGAAAGCCGAGGCAGGATGCCGGGGCTGTCGGACAAGGTGTGTGCCGTTGCCGAGTACTACGATGCACGTCTTCTGCATCCGGAGCGCCTGGCCCTCGAACTGATCAAGGACGCAGAGCGGGACTGTCCGCAGTCCCTCGCCATTCCCTATGTTTCGCTTGAGGAAACCCGCGACGGCGTCGTTCGCCTGAAGGATGGCATCACCGGCGAGATGTTCGCAATGTGCCCGCGGCTTGTGGTCAATTGCGCGGGCGCCTGGGCCGACGAGGTCGATCGCCGGCTAAATATCGACAAGCGCCTGATCGGCGGCACGCGCGGATCGCATCTCATCATGCGCCGGCCCGATCTGGCGCGGCAGTTGGGTGATGGCATGCTCTACTTCGAAACCAGGGATTTGCGGGCCTGTCTGGTCTACGCCCTCGACTCGAAAAACATCCTCCTCGGGACCACTGATATCCGCGCCAACGACCCAGAGGCCGCCAGTTGCTCCGATGAGGAAATCGACTACCTCTTCGACGTCCTGGAACAGGTGCTGCCCGGCGCCAGAGGTCAAAGGTCGGAGATCGTCTTTGCCTATGCCGGCATTCGTCCCCTGCCCTGGAGCGGCGACACCACCACCGGCGCGATCAGTCGCGACCATGCGCTGCACGAATTCGAACCACGATCGGATCGCCCCTTTCCCGTCCTGACATTGGTCGGCGGCAAATGGACGACCTACCGCGCCTGCGCGGAACAGGTATGCGACGCCGTCCTCAAACGCCTCGACCTCAGGAGATCCGGCAGCACGCTCTTGCAAGCCATCGGTGTCGCGCGCGATTTTCCCACGGACGAGATCGGACGAGACCGTGCTGTGGAAGACATAGTCAACGCATCGGGGCTGGAGTCCGCGCTTGTGGCGAAGCTCTTGCGCCGCTATGGCGGCGCGGCCGGCCAGGTCTCCGCCATGGTGGCGGACGGCGGACGCCAGGCGCTCGGGCGCGATGGCCCGTATCACGAAGGCGAAATTCGCTGGATCGCGCGAAACGAGCGCGTGACCCGGCTAGCCGATATCGTTTTGCGCCGCACGCTGCTTCCATTCGAAGATGCAATCACAGCCGATACCATCACTGGCATTGCCGCGATTGCCGCCAGCGAACTGGGTTGGGACGAAGCGCGGCGGGCCGAGGAGGTCAAGCTGACCACGAGCCTGCTGACGCAGCATCATCGGGTCAAGTCGCTGGTCGCGGCATCTCCGCACGTTGACGTTTTTTGAGACATACGAAAGGCACCCACGACATGACGCCCGAAACAAAGCCGCTGGTTGCCGGCAACTGGAAAATGAACGGCCTGCGCTCGTCTCTCGACACATTGAAGACCATCGCCAGCGGCGCCGCGGCCTTGGTCGGCAAAACGGACATGCTGATCTGCCCTCCGGCAACCCTGCTCCGGGAGGCGACATCGCTGTGTTCAAGGACGGCTCTCCGGATTGGTGCGCAGGATTGCCATTCTTTGCCGTCGGGTGCTCATACGGGGGAAATATCCGCGGCGATGGTAGCGGATTGCGGGGCCACTTTCGTCATCGTGGGGCATTCCGAACGTCGTGATTTTCAAAGCGAGACCGATGCCATCGTTCGCAGCAAGGCAGCCGCGGCACACGCCGCAAGACTGGTCGCGATCGTGTGCATCGGCGAAACAGGAGCGGAGCGGCAGTCGGGTGAAACCCTGAACGTCCTGAAGCGGCAGCTTGCTCACTCCGTTCCCGATGGCGCCACCGCGACCAACACGGTGATCGCCTATGAGCCCGTCTGGGCGATCGGAACGGGGCTTACGCCGACAACGGACGACATTCGTGAAGCCCATGCTTTCATGCGCGCCGACCTCGTGTCCCGTTTCCCAGGCAACGGCACAAACATGCGGATTCTCTACGGCGGTTCGGTCAAGGCCTCCAATGCTGCCGAACTGATGGCGATCGTCAATGTGGACGGCGCGCTTGTCGGAGGCGCGAGCCTGAAGGCCGACGATTTTCTCGCCATCGCCGGGATCTACGGAAGCCTTTGAGGCTGGTCGCCAGAAGACGACGAAGCAGGAACGAATATGGTCACCATTCTTGACAGAACCAATCCAGCCGCGGCAACAACGCGGCCACGGCATCCGGAAAAGGCCCACAGGCCCGACACGGAAATGCTGAAGAAGCCGGACTGGATTCGCGTCAGGGCATCCATGTCGGCGCGTTATCACGAAACCCGCTCGATCGTGAAGTCGCACAAGCTCGTGACCGTCTGCGAGGAGGCCGGTTGCCCCAACATCGGCGAATGCTGGGACAAGAAGCACGCAACCTTCATGATCATGGGCGAGATCTGCACCCGCGCCTGTGCCTTTTGCAATGTCGCGACAGGTCGGCCCAACGCGCTGGACATGGCCGAGCCACAAAATGTTGCCCACGCTGTCAAGCAGATGGGCCTCAGTCATGTCGTCATCACGTCGGTCGACCGCGACGATCTGGACGATGGCGGCGCGGAGCATTTCGAGAAGGTCATCTTCGCGATCCGCGCGGCCTCGCCGCAAACGACCATCGAAATTCTGACCCCGGATTTTCTGAGGAAGCCCGGGGCGCTGGAGCGCGTCGTCGCGGCCAGGCCGGACGTCTTCAACCACAATATGGAAACCGTGGCGTCCAACTATCTGACCGTTCGTCCCGGCGCGCGATACTTTCACTCCATACGGCTTCTGCAGCGAGTGAAGGAACTTGCCCCGACCATGTTCACCAAGTCCGGCATCATGCTGGGCCTCGGCGAGGCGCGCAACGAAGTGCTGCAGTTGATGGACGACCTGCGCATCGCCGACGTCGATTTCCTGACCATCGGCCAGTACCTCCAGCCGACGCGTAAGCATCACAAGGTAGAGGCCTTCGTGACGCCGGAAGAATTCAAATCCTACGAAACAATCGCCTACAGCAAGGGTTTCCTGATGGTGGCCTCAAGCCCACTGACGCGCTCCTCCCACCATGCCGGCGAGGATTTTACCCGGCTGAGGGCGGTGCGCGAGAAGAAGGTGCTGGCTGCCGGAATCGCGGCCCGGGAAAAGGCCTGATCAGCCCGCTGCCCGGATCGTCTGCCACTCCATCACAGAGCCGCCTGCCGCCGTGGCTTCAAATCCCTGACCGATGCCCGCGGGAAAGCAGCCGCTTCCATGCCCGGTTTTCTTTCGCCACGCCGCGCCATGCGATGCATCAGTGCTGCGAGCGCTGCGTGCGTATCGCGGTAGAAGTCGAAAACCTCGCCATACTGCTCATTGCGACGCATATCGGGTTCGACGACATGATCTTCGGCGACCATGCTTGCGGCGGCCTCCGCGAGACTGTCGTAGAAACCAGCGCCAACGGCTGCGGCAATTGCCGATCCAAGGGCGGTCGCTTCCAGAACCTTCGGAACGACGATCGGAATGCCGCAGACATCGGCATGCATCTGCATCAGGAACGGGGTGCGCGTCGCGCCGCCGCAGATCACCATGGTTTCGACGGCGACATCGTGGCGGGCGAGCGTGCGCAGAATGTTTTCGGTGCCATAGGCGATCGATTCCAGCAGCGCCCTCAGCATATGGGCCGGCGTGTGCTTCAGGGTCAGCCCCCAGAGCGCGCCCTGAAGATCATAGTCGATATAGGGGTTTCGGTTGCCCTGCCAGAAATCGAGCGCGATGAGGCCGTCGGCGCCAAGGGGAATATCCCCTGCCTCCCGCAACATCCGCGCATAGGCGTCGGGTCCCGACCCCACGAGCTTTCCCATGTGATCGTGCCACCAGCGGATGATCGAGCCGGAGGAGACCTGCCCGCCCTCCATGACGAAGAGGTTCGGCACGACGCAATCGGGATGCGGACCGAAGATGCCGGGAACCTCGATGTCCTTATCCGTCATGGGGAGGACGAGATGGGACGAACCGGTGATGAAGGCGGTCCTGCCCGGCTCGCACACGTTGAGGCCCACCATTGCCACATAGGCATCCGTTCCGCCGGCCACCACCTTCGTGTAGGGAGAAAGGCCCATGGCGTCGGCCGCCTCCGGCGCGATCCGGCCGATGGAGGCGCCCAGTGGCAGGATCTCGTCAGGGAACCGACCCGTAATATCGCCGAGTCCGATCTTGCCGTAGAACTCTTCCGGCCAGCCGCCACGGCGTCCGTCGTAGAACCAGCGGTTGGTGATCTGGTTGAGGCCAAGGGTCAGCCTGCCGGTCATGCGGAAAGCAAGATAGTCGGCCATTTCGACGAACCAGCGCGAGCGTTCGTAGATCTCCGGCCGGTCTTCCTTGATCCACAGGATTTTTGGTATCATCCATTCCGAACTGACGCCCAGTCGCGAGCGCCGGAGCGCCGCGTCGTTTGTCTCCATCATCCGCCGCGCCTGGGGCGACGCCCGATTGTCCATCCAAAGGATCGCCGGCATGGTTGGCTTTCCGTCCCGATCGAGCGCCACCAGCGTACTCGACGTACCGTCGGCCGAAATGGCCGAGATGTCGGCCGGGCTGATGCCCGACATATGGACGGCCTGACGCACCGCAAGGCAGGCGGCGTGCCACCAGTCGGCGGGCGTCTGCTCGGCCCAGCCGGCGCGAGGGAACGTCGTCTCGTATTCGTGGGTCGCCATGGCAACGACCTTGCCATCGAGATCGGCAACGATCGCGCGCGCGCCTCCCGTGCCGCCGTCGAGGCCAATGAAGTAAGCAGACTTTTTCATCGGCTCCTAAGCTCCCTGCATGGGCGACGACGACCGGTGCCCGAACTGCATCGCCACAGCGACGCCAACCAGCAGCAGCACACCCTTGATGATCTGGCGCTGATAGTCGGCCCAGCCGAACATGGCGCTGCCGCTGACGAGAACCGACAGCAACAGGATGGCTGTCGTCGTGCCGAGCACATTCGGTTTGCCGATCCGCAGCATCAGGCCGCCCAGCAGCACCGCCGTCAGCCCGTCGATGAAATAGGAGGAGCCGATCATGGGCTGGCCGGACGACAGGCTTGCCGCCAGCAGAACGCCGGCGATCGCCGAACAGATGCCGGATAAGACAAAGAGAAAGAGAAGGAGGCTGCGGGCTGCGATCCCCGCCTCGTTGACCGCTTTCTCGTTCTGCGCCATGGCGAAGATATAGTGTCCGAAGGTGAGCTTCTCCTGCGCGTACCAGGAGATCAGGTAAAACAGCGCGGCGATGACCGCGATCACCGGCACCGGGCCCCAATTCGTGAAAAGCAGGTCGCCGAGAAGCCCCGCATCAGCAATGCGGATCGACGTTCCCTTGCCAAGTGCTGCCGCGATCGAGGCGCAGATGCCGCCGCTGGCGATGGTGACGATCAGCGCCGGAATCCCTAGGATCGCGATCAGGGTGCCATTGAGCAGGCCGGCCACGGCGCCGACGGCGACGCCGCAGATCGCCGCCAGCGTCCAGCCACTTCCGCTCGCCAGAAGCCAGGCCGTCGTCATGTTGCCGAGGGCCGCGATCTGCATGAAGCTGACGTCGATCTTGCCGGCAGCAATTACCCATGTGAGCCCGAGGATCATGATCGCCATCAACGCTGAGGAGCGCAGTATCGTCGCGATATTGGAGCTATCGAGCAACTGCGGTCTGAGGAAAGCGAAGACGGCGATCATGACAAGCAAGGTCGCAACCAGCCAGTAGCGCCCTATAATGCGATTGATTGCCTTCGAGTGCCGGCGTTCCGCGACGGCATGCGTGGAAATGACATCCGTCATGAACGTTTCTCACTGGCTGATGTGACCGGCTGGATGAACGAGGCCAGATCGCTGAAGAGCTGGCGGACCCGGGCATCGAACAGCACCACGCCGGTAAGCAGGATCGCACTGACGACACCGTCGCTGTAGTAGTAGGGCACGCCGAGAAGCGAGAAGCCGTCCAGCAGCATGGTGATGAGCAAAGTGCCGGCCAGCGTCGCCAGAACCGAGGTGCCGCCCAGAAGCGCGGCGCCGAGGAAGACGCCGGCATAGGCAGGCATCAAGAGGGTCGCGCCCTTGTTCGTGTCGGCCGTTCCCGATTCGGCAAGAATGAGCACAACGGCGAAGACCGAGGTGACGGCGCAGATGACGAAGGCCATCATCGTGTAGGTCCGGACAGGGACGCCCGAGAAGTAGGCCGAGACAGGGTTCTCGCCGGTTGCATAAAACGAGGCGCCGTAGCGCGTGCGGTGCATGAACACCCAGGCCACGGCGTAGAGCGCGATCAGGAAGAAGAACGAGACGCTGTAGCCGAAAAGGCGAGCATCGTTGAGATCCAGAATGCCCGAGGTGACGAAGTTCTGGAAGATCGTCCGCCCCTGGGAATACAGGAACGCCAAGCCTCCGGCGATCGAACCGGTGGCAATGGTGGTGACGATGTCGGGCAAGCCGAAATAGCTGATTGCCATGCCGTTGAAAGCGCCGACGACGGCGGCGGCCAGGACGCCCACCATAATGCAGAGCCAGAGGTCATGGCCTCCGGCAATCATGTAGCCGATGGTCATGGCCGAGAAGCAGGCCGTGCCGGCAAAGGAAAGATCGAACTTTCGCACGATCACCACCAGGGTGAGGCCGAGGGCGGCCAGCCCGTTTGCGGCCATGTGCCGGGTGACGGCCGATATGTTCTGGGTGGACAGAAATCTCGGCTCGACCGCCGTGAAGGCGGCGCCGAGTATGAAAACCAGTGCGGCGAAAGCCAGCAGCCGGGCAGTCCCGGCGGGCAAGATCCCGTGTCTAGGCATGAGTTGCGTCTCCCATGATGCCGGCCATCAGAAGTTCGTTGCGGGTGAAGACCCTGTCGACCGGGACGACCTGCCGCCCTTTGTAAAGTGCGAAGGCGCGATCGGAGATACCATGCGCCTCGTCGCAATCCGTCGACATGACGATCACGCCCGACGTCTTGGCGAGTTCGCGCATCAGCCCATAGAGCTTCGCCCTCGCACCGATATCCACACCGACCGTCGGCTCGACGAAGATATAGACATCCGCGTCGGCGAAGAGGCCCTTCGCCACCACGATCTTCTGCTGGTTGCCGCCGCTGAACCCGCTTACCGGCATCGTAACATTTGCCGGGCTGAGCGTGACCCGGGCAGCGAACTCCTCGCTCTTGCGCCGATTGGCCGAACGCTTCAGAAAGCCGGCAAAGCTCGAGGCGCGGCCGAGATTGGCAAGCGTGATGTTGAAGATCGAGGATTGCTGCAGCGACAATCCTTCGACACGGCGGTCGCCCGGAACAAGGAATATCCCTGCCTTCAGGGCTTCGGCTGGTGACTTCGGGCTGACTTCCCTGCCGTTCAGTTCGACAGAACCCGCATCGGTCGCGAGCGCGCCGTAAAGCACCTTCGACAACTCGTCGATACCGGAACCGACGAGGCCGAAAACGCCGAGAATTTCGCCCCGTCGCAACTGGAAGCTGACATTGGAGAACAGCCGCTGATGCCGCAGATTGCGGACGTCCAGTACGAGTTCGCCCAATTGCGCCGGTTCGGCCTTTTCCGGAAAGACGGCACCGAGCGTTTCGCCGAGCATCAACTCCGCAAGCGACAGGTTCTTGTCGCGAACCTGCTGCGGCGTCATCGTCGAAATCATCCGCCCGCCGCGAAACACGGAAAACCGGTCCGCGATTTCCATGACCTCTTCAAGTCGGTGGGTGATGTAGAGAATTGAGATGCCGCTGGCGCGCAGCGTGTTCATAAGGCGGAAAAGCACTTCCTTTTCCACTTCCGTCAGCGTCGACGTCGGTTCGTCGAGAATGAGAATGCGAATGTGATCGCCGGCGATCGCCTGCAGGATCGCGATGATCTCGCGCTCCACCGCCGACATGTCCTCGATGCGGCGTGAAAGATCGATCTCGACCGGGAAACGCGACAGAAGCTCGTCCCCGCGGCGTTTCAGAACGCTCCGGTCGATGCCGGAAAGGAAGCTCGCGCGCGCGGATTCGCGGCCGAGAAATATGTTCTCATAACCGGTGAAATCGGCGACCAGTTCGGGATGCTGCTGCACGGTGGCAATGCCGCAGCGAATGGCATCCTTGGGGTTGTGGCAATCGATCTCGCGACCATCGACTTCGATCACGCCCTTGTCCTTGACGTAAACCCCGGACAGGATCTTGATGAATGTCGATTTTCCAGCACCGTTGACGCCGAGAAGCGCATGGACCTCGCCCTTCTCCAGCACGAAATCGACATCGTCGAGCGCGTTGATCCGTCCGAACCGCTTCGAAACCGCCTTGGCGCATAGTGCGGGAACCGTCATCGCCCCCTCCTGAGCTTGCATTGTCACATCCCGTCGAGGACCAGCGCGACCCTTTTGAGCCGCGCCGACCTTTCGCCATCAGACCGCGCGAACCCATCCGAGTTCGGCGCCACGGCCGGGAACGTCGAAGTCGTCCGGAATGCTGTCCTTCAGCATCGACTGATCGACGGCATAAGTCGGCGTCACGACCAGTCGCGGCGTCTTTTTGCCTTCCAGATGCTGATGCGCGTAGAACACGGAGAGATAGGCCATCTCGTAAAAGCTCTGCGCCATGGAGAGCTTCAACTGCGAGGGAGCAGCGATGTAGCTGAAGGCCTGCGAGCCGCCGTCGATACCCGTGATGATGAGGTTCGGCCGGTCCGCGGCGCGGGCGGCCAGCGTGCCTTCGACAGCCGCGCCATCCCAGGCGCACCAGATTGCGTCGATATCGGCATTCGCCGTCAGAATGTTGTCGACGGCCTGGCGTGGGGTCACGTTGCCGGCAAGCGCAAAGGCCCAGTCGGTAACGATCTTGATGTCAGGATAGCGGCGCAGCGTCCATTCCATGCCGAGCGTGCGCTGGTCCCAACTTTCGTTTTGCGGCAGGAGAACGCGCGCGATGCGACCCTTGCCTTTCAGTTGCTTGGCTATGTAGTCGCAAGAGTATTCACCCATGCCGAAATTGTTCGACATCGAGGTAGTGTTCACGGCCACGCCCGGCACGGCGCTGTCGGCGCAGAAGACCGGGATGCCGGCGGCGATGGCGCGCTGGACGGCAGGCGCGATCGCGACGGCGTCCGCCGGCGTGATGAACAGCGCTTCCGGCTTCGAAGCGATCAGCGAGTCGATCTGGTCGGTCTGGGTCTTGGCGTCGAAGCCGGCATCCGTGGTGGTCAGCGTGCCGCCGAGTTCCTTGACGGCGGCGTTGAAGCCGTCCTGGAGATGGCGGCCGGAATCGTAGGTCGTCCAGCCGAGCGCCGCCGCGAACTTGCGGTCCGCCGCTTGCGCGCGAGCGCCGGTCGAACCAAGATATTGCGCGGCGATGAGCGCTGCCGTTCCGCCGAGCATTGCGCGACGGGAAAGTCCAAAGTTCAGATCGTCGAAATTCATGTCTATCCTCCCATGTGAAACATTTGCCGTTGAATCCCGGGCATCGTCCTGATGCCCGCGGACAGTTTTCGCCTTCGCCACCGTCAGTGCCGAAGGACGTTCCTCGCAGACCCCTCCACGCTTGCGGCCATCGATACGCGCCGCACCTCCGGCAGCACCGAAAGCCACGTCCGATAGGCATCCGAATATGCGGGGGCGAGGTTCTGCACCGGATAGATCGTCCGGTTGATTTTCGGCGGCTTCAGCACATCGCCGACGCTGGCACCGGTGGCGGCGATCATGCCCAGGCGCGCCGCGCCGAAAGCGGCGCCAAGTTCGCTTGCTTCCGGCACCCTGAGCTCTACGCCAAGACATGTGGAAACCATCGACAGCCAGATGTCGGACCGCGAACCACCGCCGATCGCCAGCAGCCTGTCGATCGAGGTGCCGGTCGAACGGAAGGCTTCGGCACATTCCAGAAGCGCAAAGGCGACGCCCTGCAGCACCGCACGGGTCAACTCTTCATCGCCTGACGAATGCTGCAGGCCGATCAGCGCGCCACGAATTTCCGCATCGCTGCGCGGCGACCAACACCCGTCCAGGAAGGGCACAAACACGACAGGGCTCGGTGCATTGATGACCGTGCCGAGTTCGGCGATCAACTCCGCCGCCGGGCGTTTAACCAGCCGCGACAGCCAATTGACGCAGGACGTCGCGGACAGGATGACCGACATCTGGTGCCAGACACCGGGAACGGAATGGCAAAGCGTTTCGATGGCGTGCTCGTGGCTGGGTCGCGCATCGTGCATGGCCACGAAAAGAACCCCGGAGGTTCCCAGCGATACCGTGCCTTCACCCTCGTGGACGACGCCCGTCCCGCAAGCGCCGCACGCATTGTCGCCACCTCCGGCGGCAATCACCGGGCGCCCCGGGATGCCCCATCGATCCGCCAGTTCGCGGCGCAATTGCCCGGTCGCTTCGGTCCCTTCGTAAAGTCGCGGCATCTGCCTGCGCTGCATGTTCGTTGCGTCGAGCAGACGATCGGACCAGTCGCGCGCTGCGACATTCATCCACATCGTGCCGCTTGAGTCGGCCATGTCGGAGGCCTTGTCGCCGGACAGCAGGAGACGGATGTAGTCCTTTGGCAGCAGCACATGTTCGACCTGCCTGAAAACCTCGGGCTCGTTGTCGCGTATCCAGGCAAGCTTTGTCGCGGTGACGCCCGGTGTCGGCTTTCGTCCGGCGATGCTGCACACATCGGGCACACGCATTTCAAGGTCGGCGCACTGCTGTTCGGTCCGGGTGTCGTTCCACAGGATAGCGGGACGCAAGGGCCTGTCGGACGCATCCAGCACCGTCGCGCCATACATCTGACCCGACAGGCCGATGCCATGGACGCTGGCCAGCGCGGATCCATGCCGCGCGGCGAGGCCATCCAGACTTTCGCCGACCGCATTCCACCACAGATCGGGCTGCTGTTCCGACCAGCCGCGATGCGGTCGCGAAATGTCGAGCGGCCGGGAGCTTTGCTCCCCTACGAGCTTCTGATCGTCATCGATCAGAACAGATTTCACGCCCGATGTACCCAGATCGATCCCGAGATACATGATATTCTCCTCCCTTGCCGGTCTTTGAGGCGCCCTGCGTTCCCTTGCCTTTCCTGCCCGTCACGTCCTGTCAGCGATGGCGGTGTCAGCCCGCCATCTGCATTCGCTTTCCCTCCAGGAAGCGATCGATTGCGTCTATTTCGGATTGCGTCAGCCTGAGGCCGAGCTTGCTCCTGCGGAAAACGATATCGCTCGCCGACCGCGCCCATTCCTCGCGAACCATGTAGTCCACTTCAGCTTCGGTCAGTCCCATTCCGAAGCCGATGCCCAGATCGGCCCAGGATCGCGCCCGCCCGAGAACCTTGTTGGCGCGCGTGCCGTAGTAGCGGAACAGCCGGGTCGCATCGCGCTTGCCAAGAAACGGATATGCCGCACGAAGGGCCTTGACCCTTTCGTCGAAAGAGTCGATCGGGAAATCGCCGCCGGGCAAGGGCTTGCGCCCGGTCCAGCCAGCGTTGGCCGCCGCGGCCCTTGCCTTGTCCGCCGGGAGATGGGCGACCACTTTCTGCATGACGGATTCGGCAAGCCGGCGATATGTAGTGATCTTGCCGCCGAAAACCGACACCAGGGCGGCGCCATCCGCGTCGTCGACCTCCAGCACATAATCGCGTGTCGCCTTTTGCGCGGCGCCTCCGCCGTCATCGTAGAGCGGCCTGACGCCGGAATAGCTCCAGACCACGTCGGAAACGAGAACCGGCCGTTGGAAATAGCGACTGGCGGCACGGCACAGATATTCGATCTCTGCGTCGGTGGCCCCGACATTCGCCAGGTCGCCGGCGAAATCGCGATCGGTGGTGCCGATCAAGGTGTAGTCGTCCTCGTAGGGAATGGTGAAGACGATGCGGCCGTCGCCATTCTGAAAAATGAAGCAGCGATCGTGCGCGTAGAGCTTCGGTACGACGATGTGGGAGCCCTGGACCAGGCGGACCTTGCCGCTGGCGGGGCGTCTTGCGCACAGTTCGACAATGTCATTGGCCCAGGGACCTGCGGCGTTGACCACCACGCGTGCCCTGACGGTCTTCTGAAGATCGCCGGCGGCGATCTTCAGCGACCAGCCGTCCGACCTTCGCGAAGCGGCGACGCAGGACGCATGCGTATCGATGACGGCACCCAGTTCCTCGGCGGACCTGGCATTCATGACGACAAGTCGATTGTCCTCGACCCAGCAGTCCGAATACTCATAGCCGACCGAAAGCGATGGAATGAGACCTTCACCGACGCAGCTCTGCTGAAACCTTACGACGGATGTCGGCGGCAGGCGCTTGCGGCCACCGATGTGGTCGTAGATGAACAGACCGAGCCTGAGCAGCCATCTGGGCCGCATCCCCGGCAGGTGTGGCAGGACGAACCGCAACGGACGCACGAAGTGCGGGGCGATGCTCCACAGCGTCTCGCGCTCCTGCAGGGCCTCGCGAACAAGACGAAATTCATAATGTTCGAGGTAGCGCAGGCCACCATGCAGAAGCTTTGTCGATGACGACGATGTCGCGCCGCCGAGATCGCCCTTTTCGCAGAGATAGACCTTGAGGCCACGCCCCGCCGCATCGCGCGCGATGCCGCAACCGTTGACGCCGCCGCCAATGATGGCCAGATCGAAAACCTCAGCCATGCGCCCGCTCCCGTCCCTGCATGGATCTGGTGGCAAGCAGACGCCCGGCAATTTCCACGAAGCCGCCACCGCCGCGGCGCCCTGCGACGAAGGCAGGCAGGGCGGTGCCGTTGTCGCTGAAGTCGCGGACATTGGCGACGCCGCAGGAATTGGGAAAAAACGAAAACATCGGCCCGTCGTTCGGGCTGTCGCCGGCAAATACGACGCGCTCCTTTTGGGCATCGAGATCGAAGCCAAGAATGTCGGCGGCGAAAATACGGCTCATGGACAGCTTGTCATAGTCGCCGAACCAGCCGTTCACATGGATGGACGAGAGTTTCGCCACCGCACCTTCTTCCTCGAAGATTTCGAGGATGCGGTGGACGTCACGGGGGTGCAGCGGCTTCACGTCCTCGCACACATCGATGGCGAGATCCGCCTCGCGGTAGAGCTGGTCCGAGGCAATGCCGGCTCCGGGCACCTCGCGCAGAATGCGTTCCCTCAGCCGGTCGAGCTTCGCACGGTTCGCCCTGCGTTCGGCATCCGTTGCAAAGAACCGCTGGCGCATTTTCCGGGCCGAACGGTCATAGGAGAAATAGAGGGCGCCATTCTCGCCGACGATCCCGGCAACAGGCCAGAAACGGGCGATCATATCGCACCATCCGGCGGGGCGGCCCGTGATCGGCACCACATCGAAACCCGCCCGCGCCAGTTGTTCGAGTGCCGCGTAGGCATCCGCCAGAAGCTGGCCTTCGGTGGTCAGCGTGTCGTCGATGTCGGTGAACACCGTCGTGACCTTCGACAGCGTCGCGTCGGAAAGCTCACTGAGGGGCCGCATCAGCACTCCTCCTCGATGAACTGATCGAGAATGCCCATGTCAGCGGCAAGGTCGAGCATGGAATAGCGGTTTCGAATCTCCTTCGAAGAGCGTACGGCGTCGCGATACAGGTCGCGGTCCATGCCGATCTCAGAAGCTGTCGCACCGCCGCCGGCGGCGCGAAGATGAGCGGCAAGGATGGCAGAGGGAATGGCCATTGCCTTGAGCCGGGGGCGCAGGACCGGCCACAGCCTTTCGAGATCGGCATTGAACTGGTCAGCCCGCGCGGCGTCCATCACCTTGGCACGCGACGCCTGGAGACAATCTTCGACGGCGGCAGCGGGGTAACGGGCCCGGATATCCATCTCGTCGAACAGGCTCGGGCGCACTGTCGGCGCGGTTTCGCTGCCGAGGATGATTTCCTGCAGCCGCGCCATCGTAACCGAGGCAACGCCGACCTGCTGGCCGTGAACAGTTCCGGGGTGGCGCTCGCCAGCGAAGCTGTCGATCCAGTGCGAAATCTGGTGTTCGCCCATGGAGCCCGGATGGCTCATGCCTGTGATGGTTATGCCGAAACCGCCGAGCGTCAGGATGCGATGCAGATATCCGATCGCTTCATGGTCCCGGCGCCCCAGGCCTTGCGAACGCGCCAGGATCGCTTCTTCATCGTCGGCCTGCAGCACATAGGGCGACGTGGCGTATTCGGTGCCCAGCAGCATATGGGAAAAATACCAGTCCACCTGCGCCGTGGAGCGGCACAAACTGTCGCCGAATCCGGCCGCGATCAGATATTGCGGCGCGGCAGCGCTTACCGCGACATCCAGGAAAACGCCCTTGGCCGCGTGCGCCGGCTTTGTCGTCTTCAGGCCGCTGTCGAGCGTGATCGACGCGGTGGTCGATGTATAACCGTTCATCGACGGGGCCGTGCCAAAGACGCTGTAGGCGCGGCCGTCGCATGCGGTGGCGTATTTGCAAAGATCGTTGATGGTGCCCGAGCCGACCGCGATCAGCGCATCGACATGGCGCGTCCGCTCGCACAGCGCCGTGACCTGCCCCTCGTCGGCGTGAGGATGGTCGAGAACGAACACCGAGACCCGGCCGCCGAGGCTGCGGGCAATGGTATGGCCGTAAGCATCATATGTGTCCTGGTCCGCTACTACGCCATAGGTTCGGGCGGGCATGTTCCGCTCAATGAGATCGGCTTCCGCCCCAAGGAGGCTGTCTTCGATGGTCACCGTCTTGAACGGGATTTCCGCCCTCAAGCCGGTGTCCGGATTGACCCAGAGTCCGGCGGTCACATCCTCGATCAGATGGTTCCACCCGCGCCGCGCCAAAGGGCTGGGAACAGCGCCCGCCGAATTGTGCATTTTCCCCTCCCAAAGCAATGGTGGCAATTTTCACGTGCCAGTGCAAAATGTCAATGGCTTTTTTTGACATGCCTTGGCAAATGCCAGAACCGCGATGTGAGGGAATTTCCACGACTGGACTTGCCGTCAAAAAACTGGCAATCATCCGCGCGGGGAGACTTATCGAATTCAATGCGCGCGCCCAGGGCTGCCGACAAAACCGAGAGGCGCAAGCCACCGCCACCCATGCAGTTCGGCGCTGATCAGGCGCTTTGGGCGGCATGGCTCTATTACGAAGAAGGTCTGAAACAGGACGAGATCGCCGAGCGCCTCGGCATCTCTCGCGCCTCGGTGTTCAACCTGCTGCAAAAAGCGCGTGAAGAACGCATCGTCACGATCACCATCGATCCGACGCGCCTGGAGCGCGCGGATCTTTCCGTGGAGCTGAAGGAAAAAGGCGGCTTGCTCGAATGCTACGTGCTTCCGGCAGGTGGGTCGGCCGCAGCATTATACGATCGGATCGGCCTGCTTGGCGCACGCATCCTCGAACAGAAGATCGAGGATGACGACGTCATCGGCGTCGCCTGGGGACGCACGGTCATGTCCCTTTCAAAGGCGCTTTCGCCCGCCAACAAACCCGGCGTGACCGTGGCGCAGGTGACCGGGAGTTCGATCGCGACCTACGACTTCTCCCCGGAATTGTGCACCTCCAACATTGCGGCCCGGCTCAACGCGCGATGCGTCAATCTGCACGCACCAGGCGTCGTCTCCAATTCGAACATGAAAACGCTGCTGATGCAGGAGCCCATCATCGATCAGCATTTCAAATTGCTGCGCCAATGCACCAAGACGCTGTTCGGCGTCACCCATCTGAGCGGGCCCACGCTTCTCGAGGACAGCGGAGTGATGACCGAGGAGTTGCTGATGCAATATCAGAACAGCGGCGCCGTCGGGTTTGCTTCGGGCTACTTCTTCGACCCTGATGGCAGAATTGTTCGGACGGGGTTCGACGACCGCCACATCGTCATGCCGATCGAGGACTTCATTAAGGTCCCGCAGCGCATCTGCATCGGCGGCGGCATCGAGAAGATAGCGGCCATCCAGGGAATGCTGAAAGCCGCACTCGCAAATGTGCTGATCACCGATCAGGAGACCGCCCGCAGCCTATGTGCCCGCCTGCGCTGAGGCCGATGCGTAGGGCGCGTAATCCCGGTCGGGGCGCAAAGCCATCGAGCCGCAAGGTTGCCCCCCGAAGCCAAAAGTTCTATAATGAATTCAACTCTTTAATGAAAAGCCGATGGTACCGTTGGCTGGGATCGCTCTTCCCATAAAATCATTGTTTTTCTTCTGCTTTTTCCGCTTCGTTGACTCGATTTGTATCACAATAGGTAGCACATTTCTGGCGACGGCCTGGCCCTACGTGAACCGCGAAGCAACGTCCTCACGCAATTTCGACCCGCCTGATGTTCTGGATCATTACCTTCCGCCAAGGCCGATGTTCTTTATTCCGATGCCCGGAGGATTTACTAGGAACATGGGTTTCGTTGACGTTTTCGTGTGCCAAGATCAATGTGTCCCGGATCATTCCGCAACGGCCAACGGGCGTAACTTGGCGAGCCTGATTTCCACCTCACCGAGCGAGGTCAACGAGGGCATTTCGATCAGCGAGCGCTGCGAGTGTTCAAACTATGGCCACCGCCAGAAGCGCATGTATGCAGCGCTTGTATACGACAGGACTTTGTCGCTAATTTAGTAGTGCGGGCTTAAGGGATGTCGACGCATCAGCGGCTGACTCGGCTGCAACGGATGATGAAGTCAATTGCAATGCTGGATCGCAATGCATGATCTCACTTCGGGGACTTAGTCGTTTTCGGAATGGCAACAACCCGCATGAGAAGCAATAGGCCGACGGGCGTGGCTCGACTCAAGTCTCAATGTTGGAGTGGCATTTGCGGAATCGCAGGTTCTGCGATGCTGACATTTCCAACACTCGCTGCGGATGCGACGCCGCATTCCATTTGGGAGTGGGGCAATTTGACCGGCGACTGGTCCGGTGCACGAACAGCGCTCAGCGATCGCGGGATCACGCTTACACTCGACTACGTAAGCGAAGTGATCGTGAATTTACGAGGCGGGCTTGATCGCCAGACTACTTACGAAGGCCGTCTAGAAGCTTCGGCGGACTTCGATTTCGACAAGCTTACGCACTGGCGAGGCGGGTCAGCGCATGTGACGGTCTATCAGATCCACGATGTGAACCAAAGGAACGCGGCTGACAGCGTCGGAAGCCTTGGCGACCCTAGCAACATCGACGCGTTGCCCACCACACGTCTTTTTACGGCCTGGGTTCAGCAGGAGTTTCCCAATAATAACTCGTTTCGGATAGGCCAATTGTCAGCCGATGAAGACTTTTCGGTAATGAAGTCAGCAGGCAACTTGCTGAATGGAGCTTTTGGCTGGCCGGTTCTAAACGGGGCAGATATGACGAGCGGCGGCCCCGCATATCCGCTCGCCACCCCAGGCGCCCTGGCGGTGTTCTATTTGCAGCCGGATGTCGTTCTTCGTGCCGGGGTATTCAGTGGGAATCCAGCTGGGAACGATTGCCAGGACGACCCGCAGGTTTGTAACCGGCATGGAACCACATTCAGCACTAGCGGCGGTGTGCTGCTGATGGGGGAACTAGCCTACGAGATCAACCAGGAAGACGGGGCCGGCGGTCCCGCCATCGCCCTTAAGATCGGCGGTTGGTACCATACGGGCAAATTTGCAGACCAGCGGTTCGGCCGCGACGGTGTCGGCAACGTTGTATCGTTGGCAAATCCCAGCGTGGTTGAACCTCTTACGCACCGAGGCGATTGGGCGTTATATGGCCTGGTGGACAATACGTTTTTCACTTCTGGTCAGATGAGTGTCAGTGCGTTCCTGCGGGGGCAGGTGGCACCTTCCGACCGCAACCTTGTATCATGGGGGGTGGATGCCGGTATCGCTATCGAGGGTCTCTTCGAAAATCGGAAGGACGACACACTGACCATGGCTGTAAGTCATTCTCGCATTAGCGCCAGGGCGGCCGGCCTGGATAGGGATACATCCGCTGGTTCAGCCGGCTATCCGATCAGGGATGCCGAGACGGTTTTTGAACTGAATTACTTCGTCGCGGTCTCGCCTTGGTGGTCAATTCAACCCGACATTCAGTATGTTGTTCATCCCGGCGGAAATGTTCCTGATAAAACGGGAAAGCAAGCTGTCAACGATGCGTTCCTGGTAGGCGTGCGCAGCTCGATCAGTTTTTAGCATCAGGGAGCGGGCCTAAACCATCATGCGAGGCGCTGCGTGTAGCTTGAACCGGGCTCCCGTCGCGTTCCGCGGGTACACCCAGCCCGCGCGGGATCTCGATCTGCGATCCTGTATTTGGATCGGAGACAGGCTTGCTGTTTACGCCGTCGCCGCCTGAGGTTGTGTCGGCCGCCGTGTCGCCGGCACAAGTAAGGCAAGGGTAAACGCTAAGATCATGGCACAAGCCAGCATGGCCCACGCCTCATTAATGGCTTGGGTGAGCGCCGCCTTTTGGATAAGCGGCTGCACGATGGCTTCGACGGCGGGGTCGATATGCTTTGAAACGGGGCCTGTCACGAATCCGGGTGGCAGACCGATGAGCGTCGCAATCTTGCTGTCACCTGCCAGGAGATCCTCGCCAAGGTTTTTCGCAATCGTTGGAGATCGTCCCCAAATGACCGTGTCGATCAACGCCAGGCCGATGGCCCCGCCAAGATTTCGCATGAGATTGAATAAGGCGCTGGCGTCAGGGAGATTTTCTGGTGGAATGTCGCCAAGCGCCAGCCGGGTAGGAGGCAACAGGCATAGCATGATGGCGGAGCCACGGATGACCTGTGGCCAAAACATGCCATCGAAGTCTGTCCCGGTCGTAGAGAAAGCACTCATCGCCAGGCCCGAGCCAAAAACCGCGAACCCAAACATGGATAGAACTTTCGCGGAGGTGCGCGGCTCCAACCAGACAGCGACAGGCGATGTCGCCATTTGCGTGATGCCAGTGACGAGCATGATGAGCCCGATGGTCAGCGAGCCGTGATCGCGTACGAAAGACAGAAAGACGGGCATCAGATAAACCGAGCCGTATAGTCCCATGCCAAAGATGAAGCTCAGTGCGCAGCCGAGGGCAAAGCTCCGCTCGCGGAAGAGGTGCAGGTTCAGGACTGGCGATCGCTGTCTTAACATGCGGACTCCCAGGGTAACGCCTGCTGCTAGACTGAGGACCAGCAGGAGCGGGGTAGGTCCTTGGAGCCAGCCGAGGGTAGGCGCCTCCTTCAGCCCGATCTCCAAGGAGGCCAGGCAGGTTGCCATAAGAGCCAGACCCACGACATCCAGAGTGCGTAGCAGCGATCGGTCCAAGTTTTCTTTCGCCAGCATCGTCATGCCCAAGGCACAGGCGATGATGCCTGGAGTCACATTGACCAGAAACAGCCAATGCCAAGAGGTCGTCTCTGTAATCCAGCCGCCAGCTACCGGGCCGACGCTCGGCGCGAGGACCGCCAGCATTCCAGCGATCATTGTCGCAATCCCCTGGAGATGTATGGGGAACAGCAGGAAAACGGCGGAGAATACAAGCGGGATAAGCATTCCGCCGGAAAAGCCCTGCAATATCCGCCAGGCGATCAGGGTCTCGAATCCGTGGCTTGCCGCGCAGCCGATCGAGGCAACTGTAAAGACGCCGACGCCCACCGAAAACAGGATGCGCACCCCCAAGGCGCGTGTCAGAAATCCGGTCAGCGGGATCGCTATCACCTCGCTGATCAGATAGGCGGTCTGCACCCAACTCATCCGATCGTCGCCGATGCCAAGAGCAGAGCGGATTACCGGCAGCGCAGTCGCGACAATCTGCACGTCCAGCACGGCCATGAACATGCCGAGGCACATCGCAGCAAAGCCTACCCAGGTTGCGAATTGGACCCGGACCGGTTCGTTGTCGGTCATAATGCGCGACCGTCTGGCCTCGGACGTGCAATGCCGAGAGCAATGTTCTCAGCCGGGATGCGCACAAACAGGATAGCCGCATTCAAAGCGGAAAATATCAGGGCATACCAGCCTAGATGGAAAGCCATCGGCAGCAGTGCAATCTCGGCGACGACCACCAAATAGTTGGGATGCGAGATCACCGCGTACGGTCCGCGCACGACCAGAGGCGAGTTCGGCAATATGATGATACGGGTCGTCCAGCGTCGTCCCAACGTCGCCAGGATCCAAATCCGAAGGGGTTGGACGGCGAGATAGGCGAGCAGGAACCCCACGTCGACGGGACGGCCCGGCGCCAGCCACCACAATCCCCCGAGCCAACTTGCGTGAAGTATAACCAGGAACGGGTAATGAGCGGGCGCCGCTTCCCACGCGCCTTTGTCGAGAAGCCTCTTTGTGTTGTGATGGGACAGGATCAGCTCTCCAAGCCGTTGGAGAGTGACCAATGCAAGGATCAGAACCGCTTCCATCGTCATGTCGCCCGCACGAGAGACACACATGATGCGGTGAAGCCCGGTCCCATGGCCAAAAGAGCGGTCCGCTTCGGCAGTCCCTCGGCAATTGCCCTCGCCAGAACGAACAGGACGGTTGGCGCCGACATGTTTCCGAAGTCGCTTAGCACCGTTCTCTCGTGATCAAGCGATCCTTGGTTTAATTTCAGCGAGCGCTCAATTGCAGTTACCACCTTCGCCCCTCCAGGATGGCAGATGAAGCGTCCGATGTCGGCCGTGCCGAGCCCTATGCGTGCCAAGACACCTTCCACCGCCGGGCCCAGGTTGGTCGTGGCGAAAGCCGGCAGATTCGGTGCAAGCAGGACGCCAAATCCCACGGGATCCATGTTCCATCCCATGATGCCGAGAGTATCCGGCCACAGATGTTCGCCTGCGCCGTCGATCATTGCGATGCCTGCCTGACCAGAGCGCAGGACACACGCTGCGGCGCCGTCACCGAAGAGCGCCGTGGAAATCACGTTGGTCTTGTCAACAAGGTCCGGACGAAAGGCCAGAGAGCACAGCTCGAGAGACACCATGAGGACTGTCGACCCGGGCCGAGCCGCAGCAATGCGCGAAGCAATGGCCAGGCCACTCACGCCGCCGGCACAGCCCAGGCCGAATACCGGAACGCGTTCGATATCGGGCCGGAATCCCATCTGTCGATGCACGACTGCGTCCAGGCTCGGTGTCGCGATCCCCGTGGAAGAAATGAAGACAACGACATCCACGTCATTTGCCACGCATCCTGCGGCGTCGAGCGCCTTGTTTGCAGCCTCGACGAACAGACGGCTACCTTCCTCCATGTACACAGCAGTGCGCTCAGGCCAACCCCGCGGTTCGAGATACCAGGCAACTGGGCGCGCGACGTGCCGCTCACGTATGCCAGTGTTGGCGAAGACGCGTGCCATACTCGGTGAGCGCTCGAAAATATCCGTGAAAAGGCGTTGCGCCATCGCGGCTACTTCTTCCTGCCCGACTACATACGGTGGAAGCGCCGTGGCCAACGAAAGCAGGCCGACGAGGTGGCCTGCGGCGGAGGCGCCAGCCGAAATATCAACGTCGTGCTGCAAGGGTGCGGTGAAGTCAATCCTGTTAAGCATGGTACCACAACGACCCCAGTCGCCAACTGCAGCGCTGGACGTCGTCCTCAATCCGGGTTTCATCACTCCAGCGAAGCCCGGGCATATCTTCGTTATGCGCGATAGATATCTTCCCGCCTTCACAGAAGATCAATAAATAGCCAAGTCGAAATATAAATTGTACGCTATACCTTGGTTTTAATTGCCAGATAACTGTTCAACCAATATATACCTTTGTATAGATTGGCCTTGCGATTGCCGCGGTGGCATATCTGCGCCTGCGCTTTGCCTAGCGCCCACCGGGCCAAGTCGCGGGCCACGGTGGCCATAGACGGCGCTTCCCATGTCGTCATGATATCCCATCCAAAACAGGTGGCTTCACTGATCAGGGACGCGGGCAGCGCAAAATAGCCGATGGCCGATGGCGGGGAGCGAGCCGGCCGTCCCGTCGGCCCGAGCTGCCCCGACGTCCATCCAGCATCAGTCGAACGCGGGCGGTCCCAGGGCATGCGGTAAAGTTATGAACAAGGATCTTGACCATGACATCGAGCCCACCTCATCTCAGTGGCCTCCAATGGGATGTGCTGACCGTCACGCGGCCGGGGCTTACCCGCGATCTGCCGCCGGGCAAGGAGGACCTGGCGTGGGTGGCAAACTCCTCGACGCTGATCCATGGCACGCGCGACGCGGTGCTGGTTGATACGTTCCTGACAATAGAGCAGTCACGCGCGCTGGTGGACTGGGTTGCTGTCAGCGGCAAGAAGCTCACCACCATCTATGTGACGCATGGTCACGGGGATCACTTTTTCGGCTTGGCGGCATTGCTGGGACGCTTCCCGGAAGCACGCGCCGTCGCAGCGCCAGAGGTGGTTGGGGCCATGCGCAGCCAGCTGACCGAGGCGTGGCAGAAAGACTTCTGGCGCCGCCTCTTCCCCAACCAAATTCCGGAGCATCTGCGCGTCGCCGATCCGCTTGAGAGCGGCACGATGGACTTGGAGGGTCACAAGCTGGATGTTGTGGACACCGGCCGCACGGACACCGCCCATTCCACCGTCCTGCATGTGCCGTCGATCGGCCTGATCGTTGGGGGCGATGTGGTCTACAACGGCGTCCACCCGTATCTCGGCGAGACCAATACCGAAAGCAGGCTCGAGTGGATTGCCACGCTGGACAGGCTGGCTGCCCTGAAGCCGAAGGCGGTGATCGCGGGCCACAAGGTGCCGGCGAACAGGGACGACCCAAGCATCGTCGCGGAGACGCAACAGTATCTGCGAGATTTCAATCGCCTCGACGCGGTCACGTCCAACGCACGAGAACTCTATGACGCGATGCTGGCGCTGTATCCGGGTCATGCAAATCCCGGTTCGCTGTGGGGCGGTGCAAACAGGGCCAAGCAGCGCAGCTAGGACAGACGGGCGACGCCACTTGCCACAGGCATTGACCAGCCGGGGCTTTTGTCGTGCCAGGTTTCCCTAAATGGCGTGTGCCCTGCACGAGCGGACATCAGGACGCGACACGATTCATCAAAATCTGCGGACCTGCGCAGGCTGTGTATCGCCCTTGAAGATCAGAGGTGACGTCGACAACGCGCATGCGTCCGGACACTGGGGCGGCGCCAGCACGTCGCTCGGACCAATCGAGACAAGCAAACGTTTCAGGCTCTTTTGAGCGCCCGACGGATGTCGTTGGCGAATTCCTTGATCGTGAAGCCATCGGGCAGCGAGTCGATCAGGACGAGGTCGGAGATGGCGTTGCGGACACGCAGCGGCGCGATCGCCTGATATGCGGCTGAATTGTACCAGGCGCTCGCAGCATCGCGGCTTGGGAACTCCATCAGCACGACCGAGCCCGGCCAGGCTCCCTCGAGTACGTCGACTGAGCCCTGCGCCAGCCACTTACCGCCATAGGGTGCAACGGTAGCCTCGACCTGCTCGAGATAGGACAGACCTTCACCGTTGGGTACATCGCCAGGGATTCGCAGATGGTTGATTAGATAGGTCGACATGGAAAATCCTCAATGGAACGCCTGATGTCGCGGCAACGAAGAAGAAGAGGGCGTGCGACATCGCCCTCGCACCGCTTCCAGATCACTCCGGACTGATATCTGGCCAGTCGTTTGGAAATTTCGCGAGTACCGTCTCTTCCATGACGTGCTTCCTTGGCACTGTGTTAGGCACCCCCCAAACACGGCGACCGGCACCGGTGGTCGGCTCGCCGGGATGGAGCTCGCACCGGAAGGGGTGCGACCCTCACCATCGGTACGCCCGCACACGGCACGGATCAGGTATTGACCGACGCAAGGAACGCCGATGCCTGGGTGCCGCCATACTTGCAAAAGCAGACGCAAGGGTCTTTTGAGAACGCCGCTGTGATTTCAATATTGCCGCCCACAGGGGGCAGAAATAACCGACCGATCGGTGCCCCCATTGCTGCGACCGCATTCGTCATGGCACGGCCAGTCATCAACAGTCTTTCAGACAAAAGCCTAGCGGTTAGAGAAAATACACTAGGCGGGTTGGGGGTTATTTTTTTACCCACCAACGCGGTTTGTCGTTGGCACCACCGCTGACTCCAGGGAAGGACCATACCCATGAACATCAAAGCTATCTGTCTCGGTGCCGCAATTGCGCTTTCCGCGTCTGGCGGCATTGCACTTGCCGGCACTCTGGATGATCCGGACACCATGAAACCGTTCTTTACGGATGCCAGCATGAAAACCATGAAGCCGCTGGAGGAATTCAAGCACGTATTCATGGCTATGCCTGCCGAAAAGCAAGAAGCGATGAAGAACGAGTGCAAAGGTATGGAGCAGCCATACACCGCCTTCTGCGCGAATGTGAATACGCTCGGTGGCCATAACTAAGGCCCAGTCAGTCACGCTCAACACCGGCCGCCGCGGCGTGGAAGACCAAGCCGCCTTGGGACATGGTCGCCAGCAACGACTAGATCACCAATCCCGACATCGAGCGCTTCCACCATGTGAGCGCCACGGCCCCCTCATCGCCGTGCCAGGTGTCAGCCACTCGGTCTACGAAGCTCATCGCGTGCAGGTTGGCGCCCTCATCTAGGAGGCCGCCCGCACGACCGGCGAGGCGAGCGAATTGGAAGATCGCAAGCCGTCGCGCGCGAAGGCGCGGCGGCTTTCTTCCAGCGCACGAGGTTCGTCCGTGAATGCCAGACGAGCGGTCTATCGAAACAAGCTTGGGAACGGACCGACAATCGCGCGAGCAGCGCCTGGCCACGGTCCGCTGCACCGTCCTCGTCGGTGAGTGCGCGGCGGTCTCCGGACCGGCACCCGACCTGACCGCGGCCGACAAGGCATACCAAGGAATGGCTGACCTAAATCAAGCGCCTAATCCGGTTGCCCTGCGTAGGATGTCGCCGCGAAATGCCGACGGCTATCCAGTCCTGGTTAGCGGCGCACGGGAAACGTGCCTGACCCGAAAGGACAGCGATCATGAATGACAGCCTCTCACCGCTCGAAATCGCGCGGGCAATGGTGGATCTCGGCGCCGCCAAGGCCGCTCACAGCATTCCCGATCTTTTGATCCGCGGCATGCTTTCCGGCGCGCTCCTCGCCTTCGCGACATGTCTGGCCTTGGAGGGTGCGCTTCAGACAAATGTCGGGCTTGTCGGTGCTCTCATCTTCCCGGTGGGGTTTGCCATCATCGTCATCCTTGGTCTCGAACTCCTGACCGGGAATTTTGGACTGGTACCACTGGCCGTCCTGGCTCACCGCACGACGGTCGGCCGGATGTTGGCCAACTGGTTCTGGGTTTTTGTCGGCAACATGCTCGGCTCGCTGGCCTTCGCCGGGCTGTTCTATGTCGTCCTGACCGATGTCGGCAATGTCGGGGCGGGTGCGCTCGGAGATCATCTGCGCGCGCTCGCAGAAGCAAAGACGATCGCCTATGAGCCATATGGATATGATGGACTGGTGACCGGTTTCGTGAAGGCCATGCTCTGCAACTGGATGGTCTGCCTCGGTGTCGTCATGGGAGCGAGTTCGAAGTCCGTCGTCGGCAGGATCGTCGGATGCTGGCTGCCAATATTCGCTTTCTTCGCGCTCGGTTTCGAGCACTGCGTCGTTAACATGTTCGTTATTCCCATGGGGATGATGCTCGGGGCCAAGATCAGCTTCGCGGACTGGTGGTACTGGAACCAGATACCCGTGACCCTGGGCAACATTGCTGGCGGATTCCTGTTCACGGGGCTTCCTCTTTATTGGACCTATGTGAGGGGCGGTGCGGAAGGCATGCCTGCCCCCGCGGCGAGGATGTCATTTGGCCCAGCCGAGTGATGGCCTGGCACTCTCGCGAACACCTCCTTCCTAAACATCGATCCGCGCACATTGCATCGCGAAAGAATGTAGTCGTTTCGAAAAGAAGCCCTCTGTCGGGTCCGCCATGGTAGCGCCGACGGCACCCAGCCGACAGCATCGATTGGACGCAGCAGAAGTCAGGAGAGGCAGCCGCACATGCATCGGAGACCAGACGTGCAGTCTCGAACTAGCGGATGGTTGTGGCTGTCTGGTTCGTGTCCGACCGGGTTAAGTCCGGATGGCGAGTTGCAATCGCCGCCATTGCGCACAGCCTGAAGACCATGAACACGACCCATCTCGAACTTCCGCCCAGTGTTTCGCGGCAGCCGCGTTTTCGCACGGCAAGCGTCGCGGAGGCCGAAGTCGCCGACGAACGCAGGCGAGCGATCGTCGAGGAGATTCCACGGCTGCGCGGCTATGCGCGCGCGCTGATGCGGGACCGCGATGCCGCCGATGACCTTGTGCAGGACAGCCTCGAACGGGCGCTGTCGAGGATGGCGAATTGGACGGTAGGCGATACGCCACGCCGCTGGCTGCTCACGATCATGCACAATGTGTTCATCGACCAGTTGCGGCGCGCCAAACGCCACGCCCAGGCGGTGACCACGATCTCGGAAACGATAGATGCGATGGCGATGTCGCCAGAGGCCGAGAGGCTGGTATCGGTGGATGTATTCTCCGCGCTTCAGCGGATCAACCCCGAACGGCGCGCAGCACTCGTGCTTGTCGCGGTTGAAGGCCTCTCCTACGACGATGCCAGCAAGGCGCTGGGCATTCCAGCGGGCACGCTGACGTCCCGGATCGCCAGAGGCCGAGAGGAGTTGCGATCGATCCTCGAAGGTGTTGCGCGGCCGCGACGACCAGGGTGAGCGAAGACTGAACCGGCGCCGTTTTCATGACGAGCCGAAGGCACACCATCCATGCCGGCGCGGCGGGGTCGTTATCCGGCGAACGGCGAGCCAGTGTGTGGTCCGACCGCGGCAACAGCATCGAGAACATCCGGAGGGGGCGGGATTGGAAGGTTTTCGTCCATACCGGATGACGACTTTGACTTCTCTAGCGGTCTACGCCTCGAACGCCCAACCGTTCTGCAATCCGTACCAGGTCGGGCAAGGTTCGGACCGCCATCTTGCGCATGAGATGTCCGCGATGAATCTTGACGGTAATTTCGCTGAGGCCCATCTCGCCCGCGATCTGCTTGTTCATCAAACCCTTTGTCACAAAGAACATGACCTCCTTTTCGCGAGAAGTCAGTGTATTGTAGAGGGCTGATAGCGTCGCCGCGTCCTGGTCGGTTTCCCACCTTATGCGGTCGTTCTCGAGTGCGCCGAAGACCGCATCAAGCATGTCCTGTTCCCGGAACGGCTTGGTCAGAAAATCGATTGCCCCCGCTTTCATCGCGCGCACCGACATCGGGACATCGCCGTGTCCCGTCATGAAGACAATCGGCATTTGAATGTTCGACTTTGCAAGATGAGCCTGGAAATCGAGTCCGCTTACGCCGGGCAACCGGATATCGAGCACGAGGCAGCTTGGCGTTTCCGGCAGTTTGCCCTGCAGGAATTGGCTGGCGGAGGCGAACAGCTCGACATGCAGCCCCACAGATCTGAACAGGCCGCTCAGGGCATCGCGCACAGCGTCATCATCATCGATGACATAGACGGTCGAGGCAAAAGCGGTCGAAGCGGATGGGCCTGGATTGGAACCTGCTGTCACGATAGCAATACGCCTCTCACGATTTCCGCTGCGGAATGGCACAGCGCCATCTTAGCATATTAATCTGCCAACGAGACCCGCCAGAGTAAGACGCAGGCGATCCTCGAAACCCACCTGGAATTCAACCGCACAGGTTGGCGGTAATCTTCCCGGAACGAACGCAAGTGCCGATTCGGAACGTGAGCGACTTTGCTCCAGGGGCATGGAGATGGCAGCTCTTGGATAACCACGAAGAGGTCATTCCGGCTTGTTTTCGCGTTGCCAGTTCATCGCGTCGGCTATGCACCGGATCATGGCGTCGTCAAAAGGGCTTGCAGAAGAAGCCTGTCGCCGCCAAGCAGCCTCCCTGCCCAAGATTGCTGTGATCGTCAGAGCGCCGAAGGCGCCGCCGCCAATAGTCGATACCATCGTATGCGCCGCATAGCTGATGATATGATTCATTCAGACTGCCATTTAATGGAGCAGTTTTCCCACCCGTGTACCTTGGCCCGGCAAGCAGAGGAAAACTCTGAAGGCAGAGGAGCATGGTTCAATGCAGTTCGACTCATCGTCTGAATCCGAACATGACGATCGGCGGCCGGGAGAGGAACGGCCCGTCCTCCCTCGAGGCAAAAGCATAGCGCAAGCAATGCAAGCCGACGGCCACCGCCGAACGCCCGAATTCGGCTCGTCATTGTTCGACCCATTCGACGCAAGGCTCGACGCCCATCCGATGGCGCCAGATTCCGGCATGATTTCGATCCCCCTCACCCATATGAATGTCGTTCTCTCGGTGTCCGCCGCAGCGATGCAACGACCGCTTCGCGCTGGTGTGATGATGCACGCAAATGCCGCGGCAGACCCTGATCCCGCGGCGGTGCCCAGAGGGGCCTTGGCCCAATGCGCCGAAGCAGACCGAAACGCGATCGACGGCTTGAGTATCTTGGACACGCCCCGGGATCTCGGCCTCGCCGAACTGGTCCCGCAACGGCATTCCTCTGATCCGGTCGTCGAGCGTCTTTCCCGCGCGCTCGAGGCGGCCGAAGGCAGTCATGATGGATTTGGCGACCTCTATGCCGACGCAGTCCGCCTTGCTATCGTAACCCGCTTGCTCACGCTGCGCTCAAATCCAGAGCCAGGCCCGAGGGCACGCGCTACGGCCGCCCTGCCGAGATGGCGGTGGAAGCGGGTCGTCGAATACGTCGATTCACATCTCGATGAGAAGATTGCGCTCGCCGATATGGCGGCAGTGGCGGGGCTCAGCCGAATGTATTTCGCCGCACAGTTCCGGGCGGCCACCGGCATGCGCCCGCATGAATTCCTGCTGCGGCGGCGGATTGACCGCGCCAAGCAGATGCTCAGCGAGACCGATATGACCCTGGTCGATGTGGCGCTGAGCGTGGGCTTTCAGAACCAAGCCCATTTCACCACGGTCTTCAGACGTTCCGTTGGCGAGACACCCTATCGCTGGCGTTGCGGCAATCGCACGGATGTAGCAGCTCGCCCCTGCGACAGCGATCCCAACGTTTGGCGCTACCCGCCTCGTGGGTCGGATACGCGGCCCATTAAGCTCTCCCCTCCGGGAGCGATGCCGCCTCGCGGCGCTGCCAGCGCAACATAATCGACATCGCTGGCAGCATCACTGCGATGGAAAGATGTTGCCTGCCGGAATGCTCCTTGCCCAGCGAGGATTCTTCAGCTCTCCGTAAAGGCATCTCCGATGGCCAATGATATCCGTCCCTACAATGCCCCGGCCGGCGGGTGGGGAGCGCTCAAGGCGCTGGGCGAACACCTTGTCGAGCAGGGAATCCCGATCAAGGGGGCGGTCACCCTGGGGCGCATGAACCAGCCGGAGGGATTCGATTGCCCCGGCTGCGCCTGGCCGGACCCCAAGCACACTTCATCCTTCGAGTTTTGCGAGAACGGGGGCAAGGCGGTTGCCTGGGAAGCTACGGCGAAACGCTGCACGCCGGAGTTTTTCGCCGCCCATACCGTTGCCGAGCTTTCAAGCTGGAGCGATTTCGATCTCGAGATGGTTGGGCGACTGACCCATCCGATGGCCTACGACGCCGCATCCGACCACTACGTGCCGGTCGGTTGGGACGAGGCCTTTGCAACCGCTGCCCGCCACCTCAACGGATTGCCGGATCCCAACATGGCCGAATTCTACACATCCGGCCGCACCTCGAACGAGGCAGCGTTCCTCTACCAGCTCTTCGTGCGCGAATTCGGCACCAACAATTTCCCTGATTGCTCCAACATGTGCCACGAGGCTACCAGTGTCGGCCTGCCGCACTCGCTCGGCGTCGGCAAGGGTACCTGCCTGCTTTCCGATTTCGACAAGACGGACTGCATCTTCATCTTCGGACAGAATCCGGGCACGAACAGTCCTCGCATGATGACGAGCCTGCGCAACGCCTCGCGGCGCGGCGCAACCATCATGTCCTTCAATCCGTTCCGCGAGCGCGCCCTGGAGCGATTCCAGTCGCCCCAGAGTCCGGTCGAAATGGCAACGCTTACGTCGACGCCGATCAGCGCCAAGCTTTATCAGGTGCGTGTCGGCGGCGATGTCGCGGTCGTCAAGGGACTCATGAAAGTTCTCATGGAGGCTGACGATGCGGCGCGCGCAGACGAACTGCCGGCTGTCCTCGACTGGGACTTCATCAAGGGCCATACGACGGGTATCGAAGCGCTCACCGCCGACCTGCGGGCGACGCGATGGGAGGATATCGTGTCTCAGTCGGGGCTCGCTCGCGACGACATTGAATACGCCGCTCGCGCCTATATGCAGGCCGAACGAGCGATCATTGTCTATGGCATGGGCATCACGCAGCACCGGCGGGGCGCTCAAAGCGTGCAGCAGCTGGCGAATCTCGCGTTGCTGCGCGGTCATATCGGCCGTGAAGGCGCCGGGCTTTGCCCCGTACGCGGCCATTCCAACGTCCAGGGCGATCGCACGGTCGGTATCACCGAAACGCCGACAAGGGAATTTCTCGGTCGGCTTGAGCGCCGCTTCGGCTTCAAGCCGCCGTCCCAGCACGGCCACAACGTCGTGACCGCGCTGGAGGCCATGAAAGACGGCAAGGTGAAAGTGTTCTTCGCCATAGGTGGCAACTTCGTGTCCGCCATCCCCGACTGGGAGGTGACACGCGCTGCCTTGCGCAAGCTCGACCTGACAGTCCAAGTGTCGACCAAGCTCAATCGCAGCCATCTGGTACACGGCCGCGACGCGCTGATCCTGCCTTGCCTCGGGCGCACCGAAATCGATATCCAGGCCACAGGGCCGCAGTCGGTTACGGTCGAGGATTCGATGTCGATGGTGCACGCCTCGGCGGGCCGCAATGTTCCGGCGTCAGAGCACCTGAGGAGCGAACCTGCAATCGTCGCCGGCATTGCGCGGGCAACACTGGGCGCACGTTCCGTCGTCGACTGGGAAGGCTTTGCCGCCGACTACGACCTTGTCCGCGACGCGATCGAAGACGTGTTCCCGATCTTCCAGGGCTACAATGCCCGCATTCGCATTCCGGGCGGCTTCCATCTGACGTCAAATGCGCGCGAACGCATCTGGGCGACAGCTTCCGGCAAGGCGAATTTCCTTGTCTTCGACGGCCTCGGCGAGGATCCCCCTCAGGAAAGTCTCGACGTACTATGGCTGACGACGGTGCGTAGTCATGATCAGTACAACACCACGATATATTCGATGTCCGACCGCTACCGGGGTGTCTTCGGTCAGCGCGACGTGGTCTTCCTCAACGAACAGGAGATGGAAAGGCGTGGCCTCCAGGCCGGCGACCGCGTCGACTTGATCACTCTGTCCACCGACGGCGTTGAGCGCCGCCTCTCCAATTTCCGGATCGTCCCGTATGCGTTCCCGAATGGCAGCTGTGCTGCCTACTATCCCGAGGCAAACCCTCTCGTGCCGCTCTATTCGCATGATCCGATGAGCTTCACGCCCTCCTACAAAGCAATTCCAATTCGCATTTCGCGCTCGCGTGCCGAGGCGGTTTGATCATCGGCGCGGTCGCGTGCCGTCAGCTCATCCTCACCATGGATTTTCCTGCGGTCTCGATGTCGAGTGCTTCTCGTTGACAAACGTTCCTTCACGAAAGCGAACGGGCTCAATGGCAATACTTCTCGAGACGCTCGTTGTTCACTGACATCTACGAGATTTGCTTCGAGAAGCGACCGGAGTGACAAAATGATCTCCCATGACCAATGCCGATCTGCCCCCAGGAGGCTCCGCCGTGGCGATCTCGGAGCCGCGTTGCGCTGGGTCGCAGCCAAGTGGCTGGATGGGTTCGGTCGCGGTGCCGATGGCGCCAGCGGCAGCGTCGAGCTGGCGCAGTTTGGGGTTCTGGAACCCTATCTTGCCGAAGCGATCGTGCTGGAGCGGGGAGCCGATTTCATGTTTGCGAGATGGGGCGCGGCGCTGGACGCGCTCTGTGGAGGGGACCGTAGCGGTCACAGGCTGTCCGCGCTCCCTCAGCCCAGCCGCGGGCAGCTCCGCCGCCTATGCGTGCGGGCCGCTGCGGAGCAGTTGCCGCAAGCGCGACACGCGACCTGGGCGCTCGATGGGCGGATTTGGCAGTGTGCAATGCTGGTGCTGCCGACGGCCGGCGACGAGCTTTCCGCCACGCGACTTCTCGTCGCCCTGTTCTTTGCCCCTCACCCAATGTTTGCCGCCCAACCTGTTCCGCGCGGCGAAATGTTGCTTTCGAGGCGAAGCCCCCACGCACGCCGCGCAAGCGCCGTTCCGCCGAATTCCTGAGGCGCTCGTCCACTCCTCCCGCGGGCGCCCGAACTGGCGGTGGGTCGCATCAGCGATCCCCGCCCTTTTTATGGCTTGGGTCGTTTGAGGATGGGCTGGCGTGCCCGCCACCTCGCCACCGGGACCTGTCCCGTGCGCGGCGAGAAAGGCAGGGGCGTTTCTGAAAGACGTCGAACCGCGAAATAGAGATTGTCGCCACGAGCTGCCTCCGAAAGGTCTCGGCAACGGAGCCGGCCGCAGGATTTGCTACCGCATCGCCGGCCCTCATCCCGGTAATCGGCGCGTTCGATTGTTTGCAGAAACGGAAGGAAGAGTCCCTTGCGCAAGATCATCAATGCCATCGCAATTGCCATCACTCTCAGCCTGTCGGGAGTCGCCGTGACGGACGCCGCCGACAATCCCAAGCCAACGCCCAAGCCGGTGCATACCGTGGCGCGCAACGTCGTCCTCGTGCATGGAGCGTGGGCGGACGGATCGAGCTGGGCCGAGGTGATCCCGCTCCTTCAGGCAGCCGGCCTGAAAGTGACCGCGGTGCAGAATCCGCTGACGTCGCTGGCGGACTCGGTCGCGGAGACGCGCCGGGCGCTGGCGCTGCAGGATGGACCAACCGTGCTGGTAGCGCATTCCTGGGGCGGCACCGTCATCAGCGAAGCGGGGACTGATCCCAAGGTCACAGCACTGGTCTATGTGGCCGCGCGAGCACCGGATGCCGGTGAGGATTTTGTCGCTCTCTCGGCGGAATTTCCCGCAGGACCCGTCCGGGCAGGCATCCAGGTGAATGATGGTTTCACCAGATTGTCCGAAGATTCATTCCTGAAATACTTTGCGAACGGTGTCGCGCCCAGGCAGGCGAAGGTCCTGTATGCGGTTCAGGAGCCCACCGCGGCGACTATCTTCGGCGGACGAACCACCGAAGCTGCATGGCATTCCAAGCCATCGTTCTATGCAGTGTCGAAGCAGGACAAGACGATCAACCCTGACCTCGAACGATTTCTCGCAAAACGCATGCACGCGACAACCGTGGAGATCGATGCGGGCCATCTGTCGCTGGTTTCCCATCCCAAGGAGGTCGCCGACCTCATTCTGGCCGCCGCGGGCCGATGACATTGGATTTGAAACTGTCCTGTCGAAGCGATGCGGACGGGCCTGACGGCCTGGGCGACCGTCCGGGCGACGACTGCCCAGGCCGCATGCTGCATCCACATGCCGGCGGCCTTGCTCGCTGCTCTGATGTGCCCAAACCAGTTCGTGCCCGGCAAACCGACGATGACTGACCGGTCGCCCGCCATGAGGCGGATTGCGCCGGCCATGAGCCTGGCGGTGCTTGGGCGCAAGCACCGGACATTCAAGGCAATGCGCGCAAAGCCATTTCGCAGACACTCACTAGAATCCGGCAATACGGCGACGTTCATCGCTCGAGCCGTTCCGACTAACGTCGCCAGGAAGGTTGCCGGCTGAGACATGGGCATCGTTCGGTTCGCGCTGCGATTTCCGCACACGTTCTATGTGTTGGCTGCCTTGATTCTGTTTCTCGGCGCCGTCGCAAGTCGCGAGATGCGGCTGGACGTTTTCCCGGAAATCAACATTCCGGTGGTGACTGTAATCTGGAGCTATGGCGGCCTCAGCACGCCCGAGATGGAACAGCGCGTCACCACGTACAGCCAGTATGCGATCAGCTCCAACGTCAATGGCATCAAGAACATTGAGGCGCAGACCTTAGGGGGACTATCGGTTCAGAAGATCTATTTTCAGCAGGATGTGAATCTCGATCTCGCGATCGCGCAGATCGTTTCGGCGACAAACGCCATTCGCGCCCTCCTGCCACCGGGCATCCAGGCACCGCTCGTGGTGCAGTTCAACGCTTCCAGCGTGCCGGTCCTGCAGATCAGCCTGAGCTCCGACACACTCAACGAACAGCAGCTCTACGACTACGGCATCTATCGGATTCGCCAGCAACTGGCCCCGATCCCGGGTGTCACGCTGCCAACACCGGCGGGCGGGAAATATCGCCAGATCATGGTCGACCTCGACCCATCGAAGCTCCTGGCCAAGGGCCTGACGCCGCTCGACGTCGTCGGCGCGGTCAACGCCCAGAACCTGACCTTGCCGTCGGGCACAGCCAAGATCGGCAACACACAGTATGTCGTGCGCACCAACGCCACGCCGGCAACCATCGACGAGCTCAACAACATTCCGGTCAAGGTCGTGAATGGCGCCACGGTATTCGTCAAGGATGTCGGCCAGGTCCATGACGGATGGCTCGTTCAGCAGAACATCGTTCGCGAGAACGGCCGGCATTCGGTTCTGCTCAGTATCATCAAGAACGGCAACGCCTCGACGCTGGAGGTGGTCGATGCCGTTCGGGATGCCTTGAAGACGGCGCGTGCCGCGGCACCTCCCGGCATGGAGATCAGGGAGCTCTTCGACCAGTCGGTGTTCGTCAAGCAATCGATCGCCGGCGTGCTGCGGGAGGGCGTGATCGCAGCCGCGCTCACCGCCCTGATGATCCTGCTGTTTCTCGGATCGTGGCGATCGACGCTGGTCGTCATGATCTCGATCCCGCTTGCGATCCTGTCGTCGGTCGTGGCGCTGTATTTCCTGGGCGAAACGCTCAACACGATGACGCTGGGGGGCCTGGCGCTGGCGATTGGCATCCTCGTCGACGATTCGACGGTGACGCTCGAGAATACCCATCGCCTGCTCACCGAGGAAGGGCAGCCGCTGCCGCAGGCGACGCTGCATGGCGCCGCCGGCATCGCCGTGCCGACCCTGGTGTCGACGCTGGCCATAAGCTGCGTGTTCACCTCGGTTGTCTTTCTGGAAGGTCCGGCAAAATATCTGTTCACGCCGCTCGGTCTTGCCGTCGTGTTCGCGATGCTGGCATCCTATGGACTTTCGAGGACGCTCACTCCAATCACCATTGGGCTGCTGCTCAAAAGGGAGCGCCACGATGCCTCGACGGGCTGGTTCGGCAGGTTTCACGCCAGGTTCGAACGTGGTTTCGAGGCCATGCGCCTGAACTATGCCGAGTTGCTGGCAGTACTTCTCAGGCGCCGGTTCATCGTTCCCGTCATTGCAGCCCTGGTGCTCGCGTTGGGCGCTATGCTGTCGACGCTCGTCGGTCGCGATTTCTTTCCCGCGATCGACGGCGGCCAGATCCAACTCCATGTGCGGGCTCCCGCGGGAACCCGGATCGAGGAGACGGAGAAGATCTTCCAGGCTGTTGAGGACAAGATCCGCGAGATCGTTCCCGATCGCGACCTCCAGCTTGTCGTCGACAATATCGGCCTGCCGGCGCGTGCCTACAATTTGGCGTTCACGGATGGATCGACCATCGGCGTGAATGACGGCGTGATCCTGGTCGCATTGAAGGACGGCCACGCGCCCACTGCCGACTATGTGCGCAAATTGCGCGCGGCGCTGCCCGGCGCCTTTCCAGACGTTCTGTTCTACTTCCAGTCGGCCGACATCGTCACGCAGATCCTCAATTTCGGACTGCCGGCGCAGATCGATGTCCGTACGGTCGGCTATGACCGGACTACCAATCTGCGGATCGCGACTGAACTGCGGCGCCGCATCGCAGACATCCCCGGTGTGGTCGACGCACACCTGCAGCAGGAAGTCGACGCGCCGGCATTCTATGCCGATATCGATCGCACACGGGCGGCGCAACTCGGCCTCGATGCCAGCACGATCGCCAACAACATCAATGTGAGCCTGAGTTCCTCCGAGCAGGTGTCGCCGAACTTCTGGACCGACCCGACCACGGGCATTCCCTACTATCTCGCCGTTCAGACACCGGAAAACAAGATCGCGTCGCTGAACGATCTCGGCAACACGCCCGTGTCCTCAACCATCAATACCGCCGGTGCACAGGTTCCTGGGCAGCTTAGCAACGTCGCTACGTTCAAGCGCGACAGTCTCCCGACCAATGCCAACCAGGCGAATGTCCAGCCGGTCTACGAAGTCTACGCAAGCGTCCAGGGCCGCGATCTGGGAAGCGTCTCCAGCCAGATCAGCGCGGTCGTTGCCGACCTGCAGAAGCAGCTTTCGCCTGGAAACAACATCCAGGTCATAGGCCAGATCCAGAGCATGAACGATGCCTTCTGGGACCTCGGCATTGGCATCCTGTTCGCCGCCGTGTTCGTCTATCTGCTGATGGTCGTGAACTACCAGAACTTCGGCGACCCCTTCGTTGTCATCCTTGCCTTGCCGGCGACGTTGTGCGGCATCGTGACGATGCTGTTCATCACTGGCACGACGCTCAACGTGCCTTCACTGATGGGAGCGATCATGGCGGTCGGGGTCGCTTCGGCCAATTCCATCCTGCTCGTGACCTTCGCCCGGGACCAACAACTGGCGGGCAAGTCCGCGTTCGATGCGGCGATCGAAGCCGGTCATACCCGGATCAGGCCCGTGCTCATGACCGCGGCCGCGATGATCGTCGGCATGATCCCCATGGCGATCGGCGGAGCGGGCGAAGAGCAGAATGCCGCATTGGCGCGCGCGGTCATCGGGGGACTTCTGTTCGCAACGCCCACGACGCTTCTCATCGTGCCGTACCTGTTCTCGCTGCTACGCAGTGGACAGGACGGCAAGACGGCTCAAGGCGTCTTCGACGAGGAAATCGCATGAAACCGAGGGACCACCTGGATCAGCCCGACGACACCGTGATGAATGGCACAACGGAGCGGCGGCCGCGCCGGGGCGGAGGCTGGCTGCTTGCATTGGGCGCGCTAGCCCTGCTGACGACGGGACTGGCCTTTGGCGTCCAGGGATACTATTCGCGCAACCGCGAGCTCGCGGCGGTCGCCGAACAGGCGCGTAACTTCATCCCGCAGGTGCGTGTTGCAGCGGTAAGGCCGAGCGACGACATTGTGCAAGTCAGCCTGCCCGCCACCACAACTGCCTACGACGTCGCCGACATCTTCGCGCGAGCCAGCGGCTATATCGAGACGCGTGAGGTCGATATCGGGGACAAGGTCAAGAAGGGACAGTTGCTGGCCAAGATTGCCGTGCCGGAACTCGATGACGAGATTCTGCAGGCCCAGGCAACCTTGGGACAACTCAAGGCGGCGCTGCAACAGGCACAAGCCAATCTCGATCTCGCCAAGGTGACGTGGCAAAGGGACAAACCGCTGGTGGACCAGGGCTGGATCACCAAGCAGCAGGGTACGATCGACGTCCAAAGCCTCAAGGCACAGGAGGCGGCTGTCGGCGTTGCGCAGGCCAATGTGAACGCACAGCAGGACCAGCTGCGCGTGCTCGACCAGCAACAGGCCTACCAGCAGGTCGTCGCCCCGTTCGATGGCGTCATCACGCAACGCAACGTCGATATTGGCAGCCTGGTGCAGGCCGACACGACCAACAGCACTTTCCTGTTCGCCATCATGCAGGGCGATGTGATCCGTGCCCAGGTCTTCGTCCCCCAGGACCAGGCCTTTGGATTGACCCCGGGAGTCAAGGCTGTGCTCCAGGTCCCCGAAATCCCCGGCCGTACCTTCCCCGGTACGGTGACGCGGATTGCCGATGCGCTGGCACCGGGCACGCGGACCCTGCTGACCGAAATCGACATTCCTAACCCTGATGGTGTCCTCACGCCCGGCACCTATTGCACGGTCGAACTACAGATCCCGCGCAAGACGCCCAGCTTCTCCGTGTCGGCAGACGCGATCATCTTCAACGCCGATGGGCTGCAGGTTGCAGTGGTCGAGGACGGCATTGCGCATATTCGAAAGATATCGGTGGCGCGCGATCTCGGAAAGGAGGTCGAGGTCCGTGACGGCGTCAAAAAGGGTGACCTGGTGATCCTGAATCCGCCGGTCGAACTTGCCGAGGGCAGCAAGGTGCAGATCAGTCCTGCGGCCGTCGGAACACCCTGAAGCGCGTCGCGCTGACCGGCCTCACGCGACGCGCTTGTCTTATGACATTTCTTGTTGAAGAGGCGAGAATGAACCGCTGGGAGAGAGTAGCAGCTCTCTCGTCAGCGGCGAGGGATGGATCGTCGACGCGCTGGCCATTTGAGGGCCGAGCTAAAGTTTGATCACCCC
>NZ_NWQG01000172.1:0-38749 GCF_002529485.1 Mesorhizobium sanjuanii | reverse complement strand
GTCCAATAAGCATACAAGATGAGAGTCGGAAACGTAAACCCCCTTTGCGAAATTTTGCGCCAATGCCACATTGCAATAAATGAAAACATTGAATTAATTAGCAAATTCGCATTCTCATGCAAACGATACAAATATGCCAGAGCCTACTTGTTAGACGAGTATATAAGCGTATAAATTGGATGCCAGCAGGGCGCCAGCCCGTACATGCCGCCAATCAGGAGGAAGAGGATGCAACAGCGACAGCTGGGATCGTCGCCGGTCAAGGTATCGGAGATCGGTCTGGGGACTTGGGGTATGTCCGGGGCCTTTTGGGGCGCGGCCGACGACGAGGAATCGATCCGGGTGATCAGGCGCGCCCTGGAGCGTGGCATCACGCTGATCGACACGGCGGAAGCCTATGGGCATGGCCACGCCGAGGAAGTCGTCGGCAAGGCGTTGGCCGGCAGCCGCGACAAGGCGGTCATTGCGACCAAGGTTGCCCCAAACCATCTCGAACCCGCGGCGATAGAGGCGGCGCTCGACGGTTCGCTGAAGCGGATGCAGACGGACTATGTCGACGTCTATTTCGTCCACTGGCCGAATTCGGATTTTCCGATCGGCCCGACTATGGAGATGATGGAGCGGTTGCGGTCGTCAGGTCGCATCAAGGCGGTCGGCGTTTCGAATTTCAGCACCGCCGACATGGACAGCGCTCGCCAGCATGGCGTCATCGACGTGCTCCAACCGCCTTACAACATGCTGTGGCGCGAGGTTGAGGCTGAGACTCTGCCCTATTGCCGCAAGCATAATATCGGCGTGATGCCCTATAGCGGTCTCGCCCAAGGCTTGCTCACGGGGCTGCTGTCGCTGGACACCAAATTCGTCGAAGGCGATGAGCGCCGCACCACCGTTCTGTTCCAGCCGGGCACCTACGAACGCGCGGTCAACGCCGTCGACACCCTCAAGCCGATTGCGGCGCGCTACGGCAAGACGGTTCCGCAGCTTGCGATCCAGTGGCTTACCAGCAGGCCTGGCGTCAGCTCGCCGCTGGTCGGCGCGCGCACGGTCAAGGAACTGGAGGAAAACGTCGAGAGCGTCGGCTGGACGATTTCAGACGCGGACATCGCGGCCATAGACAAGATCACCGCACCGGTCTGGGCGGAAATCAAGGACAAGGGCGACATGTTCGGTTTCCGCGCGCGCCAGCGTCAGGAACAGCAAGCGAAAAGCGCCTGATATCGGCCGCGTCCTCCCGGCGCGCAGCGGCGCGGCCAGCCGGATTGCTGGCTGCGCCGCTCGGGAGCATCGGCTGGCGATTTCTTATGGAGGCAGGCCAACGGCGGTGGTGATCTTCAGATGCCGGCGCATCGCCTCTTCCGCCCGTTTTGCATCGCGCGCCAGCAGCGCCTCGTAGATCGCCCTGTGCATCTCAGTCGCCGAGGGCAGGGCATGAGGCATCTGGTTGCTGATGCGTCTGCTCGCCATCTGCCACCACCGGGACGAGTACATGAAGCGGTCGAGGATCCTGTTCTGGGCAGCCCGGCAAATCTCCATGTGGAAATCCAGGTCGAGCTTCAGATAGGCGTCCGCATTGTCCTCGCTGGCGGACATCGCCGCCAGCAGAGTGCCAAGACGCTCAAGATTCTCCTTGGTCATGTGCTTGGCCGCGATGGCGGCGATGGCAGGCTCGATGATTATCCGCGTCGCGTGAGCCTCTGCCAATATCTCGCGCATCTGCTCGGGTGGCAGCCAGTCGATGAGCAATGGGCTGAGATAGTCCCATTCTTCGGCCGGACGCAGCACCACGCGCCGTCCCTGCGCGATCTCGATCATGTCGAGAGACGCCAGGATCTTCAGCGCTTCCCGCGCCACCGCGCGCGAAACCCCGAACTCCTGGAGGATCTGCTGTTCCGACGGTCCCTGGCCGCCGGTGACGCCGCTGCTGGCGATGCGACGTGCCAGCACGCCCGCCACCTGCCTGGGCAAAGTTTGAAGCTTGACCTCCATGGCATCCATCATTAACATCCACTTGTCCGATAAGCTTATAGGCTGATAGCTAGATATGCAGTCAACTTATCCCATAGTGTTCACTAGCCTATAACTCGGCCTGCGTGAAGGGAGGATCGAATGGCGGGGGTCCAACCGTCACATCCCCGGCTTCGGTCGTCCGAGATCAGGATCGATATGCTTCGCAGACGCGCGAGGCGCGTTGGAACAAAGGTGCCTAATCGCCCGGCAGGCTCGCAAGGGTCGTTCTGGGAGTAATCCAGGCAGTCTCGCTGCGGGAGGAGCAAGCCGCTGCGGATTTGCCAGAAAGGTTGGAAGTCATCGGCCGACCCTTGGAAGGGCCGACCAGTTGCAAACAAGGAGGAGATTGTGATGTCCGCAAGCCTATCGAGACGCAAATTCCTGGCGGCGAGTGCTGCCGTGACGGCCGGCTCGCTCGCCGCGCCGTGGGTCGCCAGGGCGCAGGCGAACGAGATCACCGCGCTGCTGATCACCGGCGGCCCGCTTTACCCCAAATATTGGGAGAAGATTGTCCAGGATTTCACGGCGAAGACCGGCATCAAGGTCCGCTATGACCTGCTGGAATTCACGCCGCTGACATCGAAAGTCGTCACGCTGAGCGCTGCACGATCGAGCCAATACGACGTCTACAGCACCCACACGGCGCAGATAGATTCCTATTTCAACCACTTTGCACCCCTGAACAGCTACTTCAGCGAGTCTGAATTGGCTGAGTTCTATCCCGTTGCGGTCAAGTATCTGAGCGACCCCAAGACTGGCAATCTGGCCGCCATTCCGCGCAACATGGATGCGCGTGTGCAGTACTATCGCAGCGACGTCTACCAGGAGAAAGGCCTGAAGCCGGCCGAGACCTGGGAAGACCTGGTTGACGTGGGCCTCAAACTCACCGGCAACGGCCACTATGGGCTGGTCGTGCCGGGGCAGGGTGACCCCGCCCAGCGCACCTTCAGCGATCTCCTTTGGCAAGCCGGAGGGGATTGGGTCGACCAGGCCAACAAACCGGCCTTCAATTCCGAAGCTGGGATCAAAGCCCTGACGTTCTATCGCGACCTGATCCAAAAGCACAAAATCGTGCCGCCGGATGCGGTCGGATATCAATGGAACGAAAACTCGACCGAACTCTCGTCGGGCACCGTCTATGCCAATTTCGACTGGCCGGGCGCTTTCGCAACCCTGTCCAATCCGGAAACCTCGCGCATCGTCGGTAAATGGTCGACGGCGCCCTACATCCGGGACAAGGCTGCGATCTCATGCGCCATCTCCCACGCCATGGCTCTCAATGGCCAGTCTGGACGCAAGGAACCCGCCGTCGAATTCATCAAATATACGGTCGGTCCTGAGGCGCAGCGTCTGCAGTTCGAGCAGTTCACCAACTTTCCCAGCAGCCAGGTGATCGCCAAGGAGGTGATAGCAGCCGCGAAGGGCCCGCAGGCCACATGGCTGCAGCAACTCGAGACGACGATAGCGAACGGCAAGGAGTGGCCGAAGCTGGCCGGCTTCTCGAAAGTCTGCACCTTGATGTTCTCGGCCATCGAACAGGCGCTGACTGACCAGGTCTCGCCGAGCGATTCGCTCAACCAGGCGGCGACCGAGGCTGAGGAGATCATGCGCCGGGCCGGAGCATACGACTGAGGATGCCGCCCGTCGCGCAGCACCAGGTGTCGGGGCGTCGGCGACGTTCGCCGCTGCCCTACACCTGGCAGAGAGGGTATCTTTTGGCCAGCCCGGCGCTCCTCGTCATGGTCGCCATCCTTATCTATCCGCTCGGATACTCTTTCATCATGAGTTTCTTTCGCTGGGATCTGAGCGGCTCCGCGCCGTTTGCCGGGGTGGGCAACTACACCGACGAACTCTTCGGCCGCCAGTTCAATCAGGCACTGCGAAATCAGACCATATTCAGCGTCGTTTCCATCACGATCGAAGTGGTGGCCGGAATGGCGATCGCCGTGCTCGTCAACGGCAAATTGCGCGGCATGCGGTTGGCGCGCACCTTGCTCCTGGTGCCGCCGATGATTGCGCCCGCCGTGGTGGGCCTGAATTTCCGTTGGCTGTTCAACACCCAGTACGGCCTGGTCGACGCGCTGCTGCGCATGTTCAACCTGCCCGAAATTCCATGGCTCAACCACCCGACCTGGGCGCTTGTCTCTGTGATCATCGCCGATGTCTGGCAGAACACGCCGCTGATGGTGCTGCTGTTCCTTGCCGGCCTGCAATCCTTGCCGCAGGAGCCGCTCGAGGCTGCCACGGTGGACGGCGCCACGCCATGGCAGCGCTTCTGGCACATCGTGCTGCCGCTGATGCGTCCGGTCATCATGATCGCGCTGATGCTGCGCATCATCGACACCTTCCGGACCTTCGACGTCGTATGGCTGATGACGCAGGGCGGGCCGGGCGGCGCCACCAACCTGCTTACCGTCTACTCCTACCTGCTGGCGTTTCAGGCGGTGGATTTCGGACATGCGGCGGCGGTCTCCTACATCGCCCTGGGGATGTCGCTGTTCGTGCTCGGGCTCCTCTACGGAATACCGTGGCTGATTGCGAAACGGAGAGCGATATGACCGACGCCGCAACCGTCGCCACACGCCCCAGGCCAAAGCGCCGGCGCCGCCGGTTCACGGCGGGGACCGCCGGCCAGTACCTGGCGCTCGCCCTGACCGTCGCCCTCACCGTCTTTCCGCTTGTGTGGCTGTTCCTGACCTCGATCCGCAGTTCGGCCGACATCTTCTCGGTTCCGGTGCACATCATCCCCGAGACCGCGACCCTGACGCAGTACGTCTCCGTTTTCACGGAGTACGACACGATGGACTATGTCTGGAACACCGTGATCGTCTCGGTGGCGACGGTCATTCTCGTCCATCTGCTGGCCATTCCCTGCGCCTATGCCCTGTCGCGTTTCAGGATGCCGGGCGCCATGCTGATTTTCGGGCTGCTTTTGATCATGCGCATGATCCCGGTCATCGCGCTCGCCATCCCGCTTTTCGCCGTGTTTGCCGCTTTTGGCCTGCTCGACACCATCTGGGCGCTGATCCTGAGCCATACCGCGGCCAAACTGCCCGTCGCCATCTGGCTGCTGCTGGGCTTTATCCAGGACGTGCCGAAAGAGATCGAGGAGGCCGCCCAGTCGGACGGCGCCGGCACGGTGCGCACACTGGTCCAGATCGTGGCGCCATTGATTGCGCCTGGCATTGGGGCCAGCGCGGTCATCACCTTCCTCTTCACCTGGAATGACCTGCTGCTCGCGTTGACCCTGACTTCCAGCAAGGCAGCACAGACGCTGCCAGTCGGACTTACCAATTTCGTTTCGCAGTTCGGCATCGACTGGGGAGCCATGTCGGCGGCCGGCGTCCTCATGGTCATCCCGACACTGGTGTTTGTCTGGTTCGCTCAAGGCCTGTTGGTCAAGGGTCTGACGACCGGTGCGGTTCGCGGCTGAATTGAGGGATCATGAAAAACTTGATCGACGGGAGGATGAAACGTGGAAGTAGGCCAAGCAGCGGCAATAAAGGACATTTCACGGCCACCGAGGCAACTGGTCGATGCGCTGGCAGCGATCGGTTCAGCGACCTTGGCCAGCGAGCTTTATCACAAAATGGGTATTCGCGATCCTCAGATCCGAGGGCCCCGGCCGCTAAGGCTCGGCCGCACGGCCGCCGGGCCAGCCCTTACGCTCCAATGCATGCCCAAGCGCGAAGATCTCTACAACGAGACTGAGTACGAGGAGCCAGAGCGCCAACTCCACCGGCACGTGTTGTACCCCACGCAGCCTGGCGACATGGTCGTCGTCGATGCGCGTGGTGACCTTGGCAGCGGTATCTTCGGTGAGATGATGTTGACCTTCTTCGCCGGGCGCGGCGGAGCCGGTGTGGTTGTCGACGGATGTATCCGCGATTCTGCCCAGGCGGCTGCCTTGGACATCGGCATCTGGGTGAGGGATGTTACGCCGAATTTCCATGCCCAGACAAACATAGTCCCCTTTGCCGTCAACGTTCCCATCGCCTGCTCGAACGTGCTCGTCATACCGGGAGATATCATCGTCGCCGACGATGATGGCGTGGTCGTGGTACCGGTCGCCCTTGCCCCTAAACTGGTTGAGCTCGCCAGCGAACATGTCGAGTGGGAAGAGTTTTCGCGCTCACGCCTGGCCGCGGGGGGCGACCTGCGGAAATACTATCCATTGAGCCCCGAGGGCGAGGCCGAATACCGCGCATGGCGGCATGCTCAACAAAAATGAGTCGTGCTGGACGGGAGGACGATAGGTGTCTGCAATTGAGATAGAACAGCTCGGCAAGAGCTTCGGTGCCGTGGAAGTCTTGCGCGACGTCAATATCGAAATCGCCAGCGGCGAATTCGTGGTGCTGGTCGGTCCGTCCGGCTGCGGCAAGTCAACGCTGCTGCGCATGATCGCAGGGCTGGAGGAGCAGACGACCGGCGAGATCCGCATCGGTGGCCGTGTCGTCGACGAGATGCCCGCCAAGTCGCGCGACATAGCCATGGTCTTCCAGAGCTACGCGCTCTATCCGCATATGAGCGTAGCCGACAATATGAGCTTCGCGCTTCGACTGGCGAAGGTCCCCAGGGAAGAGATCGTCTCAAGGGTGAAGGCGGCTGCCGAGATCCTTGGCCTGCAGGATCTGCTTGGCCGCATGCCGCGCCAACTGTCCGGCGGTCAGCGCCAGCGCGTTGCCATGGGCCGGGCGATCGTGCGCGATCCTGCCGCCTTCCTGTTTGACGAGCCACTTAGCAACCTCGATGCCAAGCTGCGTGTCAAGATGCGCGCCGAGATCAAGAAGCTTCACCAACGGCTGGGCCGAACGAGCATCTACGTCACTCACGACCAGACCGAGGCGATGACACTTGCCGACCGCATTGTGGTGCTGAACCGAGGCCGGGTCGAGCAGATCGGCACGCCTTCAGAGCTCTACGAGCAACCCGCCAACCTGTTCGTCGCTGGCTTCATCGGGTCTCCGGAAATGAACCTGATCAGGGGCCGAATCGACAACGGCGCATTCGTCGCCGAGCAGGGCCTGCGCTTACCCTTGCCGGAGGACGCTCGGATGGGAGACAGGGATGGAGCAGTCTACGGAATTCGTCCTCAGCACATCGCCGTTGGCGGCAACCACGCCCGGGCGAGGGTTCAGGTAGTCGAGCCGACCGGTGAAGCCCAGGAACTCACCTTAAGTGCGGGTGGCCTCGATCTCATGGTCGAGGTACGGGATCGGCCTCCCTTCAAACCTGATCAAGAGATTGGCTTGGAGATCACGGTAAATAAGGTGCACCTGTTCGATGCCCGAAACGGCACCCGGATTGTTTAGGGCCGGCGCTGACGGACGGAGCACGGCCTATCCCATGCCCCACGCTCTCACCTTTTGAATATCGCTGACACGCTCGGCACCGCTGTCGCAGACAAGCTGGGCATCAAGAAGCTGCAAGGACTTCGCCGTACCGTCGGGAGCATCCGGCCAAACACCATGAGCGGCGCCGAAAATATGAAGGAAAAACAAAGGCATAGAATGGTGCCCAGAGGCGGAATCCAAGTAGAGGAAATTTGAATTCGTTTTCAATCGCCTCGGCATGGAGCAATAGCAGCGCGGACCAACAAAAATACCAACAAAATATTTCTGTGGATTGGTTCGGTTCCCGAATAATGCCCTATCCATCCATGACACTGCATCAAGGTCGCGGTGCCGTTTCCTCCAATAGCGGGACGAGGAGAGAGCAGCAAATATCCTCCTATTATGCTGGCATGGGTCGACCACCCGGAATTGGAGAACTGCAATCAGGTAGTCGGTATCCCAGGTCGCGAGTTTTCGCTTTCCCTTGATGGATTGTTTTCCGGACATGGCTCGGATGAGGTTGAGGGCGAGGTGGCGGACCATGGCCAATGGGGCGGCCTCGGCGAAAGTTTTTGCGGTGAGATGCGAGAGGAGATGTAGCATCGCCGCTCGACCCTGACCTCGGCGCTGGTCTCGATGTGGGTCTCGACCATGTCGATGGGGCTGGGGCCTTTGAAGCGCAACTCAGGGCGCCGCGTTAGCACAACGTCTCGCACGCCACGCCGTCCCGATCCAGCTTCCGGCCCCAAGGGCAGTTGCTGAGATACCATTGGGCTTCCTCACAGGAGCCGATCTGCGAACAGGTCCGCCGTGGCTGGCACGAATAGCTCTGCGCGACCTGTTGGCGGCTGATGCCGAGCGGCTGGCTCGACGGAGCCGCGCCGTCTGCATGCTCCGTGCGCCAATCCCACGGCGACTGAAACTTGCCGACCCAAATGCCGACTTTCGACGCCTCGGCCGTCGCCTGCTTCTCTGCGTAGGTGCCGTGGCTGTAGCGGGGCCAATCCAGCGCCTGGCCGTGCTCGACCATCCAGGCGGCAACGCTAGCGCCATCGGCGCGCCGGCAGTCGCCGATATAGCGATGATAGCGGTCCCAGGTCACGAAGGTGCATTGCACCGGCTTCGAGGCTGCCAGGAAGCCGTCCAGCGCGGCGGCCGATCGCCGCCCGCAAGGATAGTCGGCCCCGTTCGCATTTTTACAAAGCTGCTGGCTCTCCGGCGCGTCGATGCCGTTGAAGCGGATGCGCTGGCCGCGGATTTCGATCGTGTCGCCGTCGATGACGGATGCCACGCCGGCAATCGTCGCCAGGCCCGCGCCGGTCCAATTCGGCAGATGGAGCTCGGGCATGTGGTCGCTGTGTTGCATGGCCGTTTGCGCAGCCAGAGCGCCAGCCGCGGCCACCGTCACCAAGATCAGGCGCCTTTGCACCACGCCAAGTGGCCTCCGGCGAGGCGATCGCATTCTACGCAGCATTGCTAGTTCGCCTCATGTCCGGTGCGGCCGCCCGGTTTCGCTTCGGCGGCACGTTCACCACAAGCCCGGCCTAGGCTGTCAACCCCATTGCGCAGATCGCATGGATGATTGCCAGAGTCCCCGCCGCCACCTTGGCGGGCACCTTGGCCTGGCGGTGTCAGCGGGATTCCGCGAAAGGCCTGGATGACTCCAGCTGTTCGCTGGCCGTCGCCCTCGATATGCGTGTTCTGACTGTTCGGGTTGAACGGGTCGACTGTCTGGGCGAGACTATTGTCGCGATTGGCGTCGCCGGCAGAGAGCGTCACGCTGTCATAGTGATTGAGATAATCCGCTGCGCAGCCGCTCAATGCCAGAACGATGCCAAGGCAGATCCCCAGGTTCCACTGCATGGCCCCTAGACCGGCGCCGGGTTTATGCCGGCGGCTCTCAGTTGCGCACCAAGCTTCGCTCGAGTCCCACACGCGGCCTTGTCGCCGGCGACGCACTTGTTATTCGCGTCTGACCAGTCCAGCAGCGCCGTATTGATCCAGCTGCCAGGTGCGCGCTGGATCCCATAGGGTGTCGGTGGCGCGCCACCAGCAACGGTTGGAGCTGCCGTGGCACCCTGGCCATGCGGGGCACGCTTCCACCCGCTTAGGATGAGGCAGTTCTTCATATACTGGTCTTCGGCAGCCAAGTTGCCGAGGGCATTGCCGATTCCGGCCCCCGCAACAAAGCCCGGGGACCCGATAGCAATATAGCCTTGGTCAACCGACCCCTTATGCATTTCGCATTGAGCATGGGCGACGTCGAAACTAGGCCCGTAGCCTATCTGCATGTAGTCGGCTTGATTGCTTGTTTGGCAGCCGCACAGCGCTGCCATGGCACCAAGTGCCACAAATGCTTTTATTTTCATCCCCCAGCCCTCCCAAGGCCGAGGCAGCATCTCCTAAAGTTGAATTTGGTGCAAGAGTGATGAACAAATCTGGTAAATTCCACCTGCTGGCAGTTCGTAGACTTCCCTATTACGACGGATATACTCCGTTATTTTATCCATCATTCCGTGGGATTGAAGATGCGAAACAGCGAATTGGCGCAACGGCTATGCAAGGGCTGGACCCCATGGGCAAAGGGTCCAGGCGATCACGATATTGAGAAAATATGGTGGGCGGCCCGCGTGTTGCTGCATTTTCCGAAGCTGAACTTCTCGACATGGTTCGACGGCTCGGAAGTCGTCGGCACCTGGCATTGGGGATTTCGTCAGAAGCGGAATGCTTTTCCCTCTGACCCGATCGAGCATCTCTTACGGGATGAGGAGCTAAGGATTCCCCCTTACGTCCGCGACATGAGCCCGCAGAGTAGAGTGAACCCCTAGCATGGGGGGTGGGGGATTTTGTCCTCCTTCGGCGATCAACACTGCAATTTCGGCGGGAGGGGCTCGATCAAAGATGCCGAGACCGAGATTGCGGCTTTTGAAGGCGTGCAGAATAGACGGGAAGGGTAGCTTCAGATCATGCGGCCGGCAGCATTCGCCATAGCGCCGATTTGATCCGCAGTTGCAAAGCTCGGCCTCCTTAAACTGGGTTAGCCGATAATAGGGATCAGCTTGGCCCAGTTCATCCAGCATCGCATACTGGCGTCCCGGCCACCGATCAAACACCACCAAATGAAGCTGGCGAAGCGCCCATACGCTATAAAGGTCCAGCAACGTGCACAAATCACTGCCTGGCGACCAAGCTTTATCGAGCATGGGGTGATAAGCGCACACCGAGCCGTCAGGGAAATTGGTATGTCGCGGGCCGATCCATTCGACCTGCCCATCTTGCTGCCAGAACGCCCATCCACGCGGTTCGACCGCTGGCGTTTCTGGTAGGGCAATAAGGAATATGGCTTCTCGCGATAAGCCATCTATCACTTGGCTGCGAGCGAGAAGCCATACTCCATGGTCATCGGGGAGGAGAGTTGCGCCGGGGTATGCCCGTTGCACATTCTCTAGCTGCCCGGCGTAGTTGCCGGCGAGGCCGACGATCCGTGATCCGGCACGGGGCGCCCGTGATCTGCCGGACGACCTTTGCCGCCGGGTGGACCTTTGCCATGATCGGGCTGCGGGTCCTCCCGCTCCTTGCTGTTGCTCATTACTTTTCTCCTGGACAGTGGGTGATGTGGGCTGTGGGTCGAGGATAACGATGCCCCCGTCCTTCACCCGCACGGGCCGGCGCGCGTCCAAACCGACGCCAATCCGATGCAACTCAGCCCGCGCATCGTCGGTCAACAACACTTTCATTTTGCTTGCCAATGTGCGAGTCTGTGTCACCAGCACAGGATGCATTCTGGAGCGAAGCGTGTCAAGGTGTGCTGATCGCACAATGGTGAACATGAACGAATTCGAAGAAAAGCTCGTCGGGGCGGTCCGCGAGAAGCGGGAACGCGAAGGTCTTAGTATAAGGGCATTATCGGGGATTGTGGGAATCAGCTTCTCCACGCTGGCCCGCATCGAGCGGGGCGACGGGTCGCCCGACAACAATTCCAAAATTAGGCTGCTCGAGTGGCTCGGCCCCGATGCCGATGAACACGAGCTTGGCTTTGATCGGGTGGCATTCGTTCACTTCCGCGCTGGCAAAAACGCGTCCTCCAAGACTGTGCAAACCCTACTGGACGCTGCCGTGTGTCTTCGTCAGCACTACACTAAGGGTGACATATCAGAACCGAGCAGCGCGCCGATAGATGCCGAAGTTATCGCCATGTCAAAGGAAGAGCTGGAGCAGACGGCCGAAGATTTCCGAAAAGATTTAGGGCTGAAGAAAAGCGACCCGCTAGATCCATTCTATTTGGTTGTTGATTCTGTTATGGTAGAGCGATTGCGGGATACCTCCTGTATTACTGGAAAGGCAAAGAACACACTTGCTGGACCGTCGCGAGGCGAGTGGTCCGCTATGAGCGTTCCCTTAAATTCCGATCAGGATAGGTGGGTTGTCTTTTTAAACGACTACCATACCGTTGAGAGACAAAGAGTGACGCTCCTTGAGGAATATTGGCATATTCTTGCCGGGCACAAGCTAACCAAGATAGCTAAGATTGCTGGCTGCTTCGGTCGAACATATGATAGCGCTGAAGAGCACGACGCGTATTTCTTGGCATCGGCAACTTTGCTTCCACGAGACCCGATCAAGCGTATGGTCTCGGGTGGCAAAAGTGCCCCCGAGATCGCGTCCTTCTTCGGGACCTCACCGGAACTTGTTGAATATCGAATAAAGCGGCTAGGGCTATGGCGAGATCATATTGGAAAGAAAGTGAGCCTCGCCAAACCCTATTGACGTTTTACAATGCGTCGTTACCCGGTTTTCCGATCATTACAGAGGAAGCTTTTCGCCCCCTGATTGGCCAGTCTTCGAATGATCGAACGTGCAACGCCACTCGGTTTTGATACAGGCGATCGCGGGACTTGAGCATGACGCGACGCCTTCGCTGATCTTGCAGATACTGCATCCGTCATTGAACTGCTGGCAGGTCGGATTTTCCCGTATTTTCTCTGCCAGTGTGCCGGCGGCATAAGACGGTGCAGCGAAAACTATCAAGACGGTCACGGCTACTAGTGATGCGCGCATAAGGGCCGTCCAGTTCCTGATATCGATTCAATTCATGATGTTGCCGGGACTGTACGGCCCACGCGTCAGGCCCGTCGACGGCGACGTTATTTATCTTGATGCACGCGCTGTATTGAGTATCGCGTTCCGTCAGTGCCGTCATGTGCTCGACCTAGTTCGGCGGGAATTTCTGGCGGGCTCCGTCGAATGCTTAGCATCTCGACAGCTTTGGCGGCTGGACCTCGTATCATGCCGCTGGGCGAGCCACTGGCCGGCTTAAACGCGACCGAAAAAGCCGAGGTCGCCGACAAGATCGAGATGCTTAGGCCGACAATGTTAATTCTACTGGTCGAGCACGACGATCCGTGATGCGTCTTTGCGACCGGGATCGATCCTCGAGAAGTGAACTGCGACACTTCCGATCCGAAGCATCTCGCGCGCTGGCGCTCGGAATGGCCCTGCCGGCCCGAGATGTGTCTCGCCTGGCAGCCGCCGCCTCAAACCATCGTTGATTTGCAGATCCTTGGCGCGCTGTCAATTTGGCGGACCATGTATCGATCAATGGAGCGGATCAGCTTGCTTCTAATGGCCGCCGTATGCTTTTCGGGCGTCGCACCTGATTTCCTTCAAAAAGAGATGCAAGAAGCGTTCGATCCGGCACTGACCCTTAAGCGGGGGGCTGGTTTGAGCCGATGCCGGACCGAACTGTCAGGGCAACGCCGGCTTTCTGGTGGGACATTGCGACCACGTCGCGGCTAAAACGTGGCGATAATGTGATACGGAATCACCGATTCCAACACGCACTTCGAAAATGTGACCTAGACGTTTGGGAAACGGCGCAGCGCAGCTGGTCGGCGGGGCCAGGGGGCCATCAGCCGCTCCGCGAGGTGGGCAAAGGTCAAGACCTTGTCGCGATTGTGAATGAAATCATGCCAGAGTCGCGGTCGGGCCCTGAGATCGTCGCGATGGCGGTCGCCACGCTACTGCGCCAGCTTCGCCAGGAGCTGATCAGGCTGATGGCCCGGGCCATCAGCCCCAGCATCGCGGCGACGCCGGGGCAGACATTCTGCCGTTCGATATCATCTACCGGAGATATGAAACTGATGGAATTCTATCATGAGCGCCGAGTTTCCTTTCGCGAATGAAAGAAAGCTCAATTGACTCTCCCGGCCCATTCCGGTCTCGTGAATCAACGTGCGGTTGCGGCGTGCAGAAGTCAGTCGACGGTCGCGATTCATGAAAGGAAACCCATGGCAAGGCATCGCACCGCTGTGCACTCGACCACTTTGCAGCGCCCCGACTTACGGCCAAGGCGTTTTTCGCGCTTGCCCGTGACCAGTCAAAATCCGCAACCAAGCGGTGGATCCGGCTTTCAACGCCGCCGACAAGGACGTGCTCGGGGCGTCCGACAACATGAAAGTGTCGTTCATCGGCGTACCCGTTCGCGTCGATGCGAACGTCGTGGGCACGCCGACCATCGACCGCATCTTGGACAACAAATCAGGTTCCCTCCTCGATTACGAGCTCCGCCTCCTCACCACAATCGCCAATCTGGTTGGGCAGACAGTGAAGCTGCATCGCATTTTTCTGGCAGCGGGAGCGTCAATCGGCAGAAACGACTTTGACTGCTGCCACGGACAGTGTTTTTCCGCGGCGCCGTGGAAGAGCGGACCGGGCAACAAGGTGCTGCAACTGGGGCCGATGATGCCAGACAGGCCGGCCACGCGGCCGACTGAGGCTGCTCCTTGGGCCGCCGCTACGGTCCCGTCCGTCCTCAGCGACCAGGCACCGCTGGCGTCTGCCAGCGCAGCCTCTTTAAGGGTGCGAGTATGTAAGATCGCGAGCGTGTCATCGCGGCCGTGGAGAGATGTGGCTCGGTGCAGGCAAAGGCGGCGCCTGCTTCGACTGACGCCGCGCCAGATTGGATACACGCTGAGGAAATACGGCATCAGATCAAGCGTTCTTGAAAGGCCGACCGAGGCAAATATCAGGGACAAATCAAGTTAGTGGTTAGGCGGAGCCTTGGCCCGATGACGAGTGGATGCGGACCTGAGCGTCGGGTCAATCCGACCCGGGAGGACAGCCCGCCCGACCTCGAGGGTCAATGTGCTGACAATGGCGGTGTGAACGCATCGTCGGTCGGCCATGTGCTCTAGACCATCAGTTCATCGCGGATTCCCTCTGCGACTGAAACGGAGAAAAACATGTCCGATGCAAAACTTCAGAGTGTGCTTTCGTCTCTTTCGCAAGTGGCGAGAAAGTTAGATGCTCTGCCATCCGATAGACCAGCGCCGGATTCAAGTTGGGTAAAACTAAACACGAATGAGAACCCGTTCCCGTTTCCAGCAATCATAATGCAAAGCGCGATTGCAGCTCTCGAACGGCAGTATCTATATCCAGAAGACGATAACATCAGCTTGAGGGAAGCAGCCGCGAATGCCTACAGCGTCTCCACGGATCAGGTGATCGCCGGCAACGGATCGTCTGAACTGCTTGGACTTGTCTACAGAGCTTTCCTTGCCCCGGGGGATAGCGTGGCGATGATGTCGCCAGGGTTTTCGTTCAACCGCAAACTTGCAACGTTGCAGGGTGCTCAATTTGTCGAAATCGAATTTAGCGAAGATCATTCCTTACCGATGGAGCAATTGCTCTGCGGTCCTGCAAAGGACGCCAAGTTCATTCTATTAGCTAACCCGAACAACCCGACCGGAACGTTCGTTCCGGTGGCCGATATCGAACGCTTGGTAGCGAAATCGGACCGCTTGATCGTGCTGGATGAGGCCTACGTCGACTTTGCACCCGAGAATGGTCTACGCCTCATCAATCGCTATTCGAACCTTCTGGTCTTAAGGACATTTTCGAAAAGCTATGCTGCCGCCGGCGTTCGCGTCGGTTTCGGTTTCGGTCACCCTGAAATTATCGGCAGGCTACGCAACATCCAGAACGTCTTCAACATGAATGTGATCGGGCAGGCGGTTGGTATCAGCGTCCTTGCGCACCGCGCCGCCTATGCCGACAACCACAGACACATCAGGCATGAACGACGGCGAGTGACGCTCGCGCTCTCGCAACTTGGATTTTCCGTAATCCCTTCCCACGCAAACTTCTTGCTTGCCCGCGTGCCAACGGGACAGGACGGCTCATGGTGGCAATCAGCCTTTGCAAGGCAAAAAATACTTGTTGCCGTCTTTCCCGATAAAGGTTTGGAAAATTACATCCGCGTCAGCATCGGTACAAAAGAGCAAATGGATGCGTTTCTTCGTGCCGCTAGTCGTATTAGTCGAATATTGAATATGTCAAGGCCCCCGCATTAGGTTGCTAAGGCTCTGCTTTAGCATTTCGCAGGCAATAATCCGAGCGATTACACAAGCGAGAAATCTTTAAATTGCTTGGAATACGCAAGCAACCGGACTTGTTGCGTCAAAAATGGAGACAATATCATGGATAAGGCCTTTCCTTCAGGCCTAGCTGTCGGCATCTTCGATCATCTGGACGAGGACGGCCCCGATATCGCCCGACAGTACGAAGATCGCCTGATGTTAGCGGAGGCGTGCGATCACCTTGGGTTCTATGCATATCATCTCGCAGAGCACCATTGTACCCCACATGGGAGAGGTCCCTCACCGAATCTGTTCTTGTCGAGCGTAGCCCAGCGAACCCGGCGCCTTCGTGTCGGCCCGTTGGTAATGCTGCTTGCCCTCTATCATCCGCTACGTGCGTTCGAAGAGATCTGTATGCTGGACCAATTGAGCGGTGGCAGGCTCGAACTTGGGATAGGGCGCGGCTCGCTCCCGATCGAATTGGGTTACTTCGGGATTGGCTCGGACGCGGCGCCAAACCACTATGCGGAAGCCAGCGAAATTCTTATCAATGCGCTGAAGGGCGGCACGCTATCGTATCAAGGTCGCCATTTTGAGTTGAACAGCGTTCCGCTGACGCTAAGAACTCATCAGCGTCCACATCCGCCGACTTGGATCGCCACCAATCGACCGGAATCGGCAGGCTGGGCCGCTGCGAATGGCATGAACATCGCGTGCGTGGGACCTTCCTCTTCCGTTCGAAGAATCACTGATGCCTTCCGCGCCGGTCGAGAGCACACCAGTGAGGCGGACGACCAAGCGCCATTTCTTGGATTGCTCCGAATGGTCGTGATTGGGCGTTCTGAAACAGATGCACGTTCACTCGCCGCACCTGCTTACGAACGGTGGCTCAAGAGCTTTAAATTCCTTTATGATCTCAATGGCATGCCGACTCCACCAAACCTGCCGCTGACCTTCGATGCAGCAATCGAGAAGGAATTGTGCGTAGTAGGAACGGCAGCATCTGCGGGACAAGCTCTTCTTGATCAGCTGGAAGCGGCAGGTGCAAACTACCTCCTTTGTCAACCGGCGTTTGGGAATCTGTCGTTAGATGCTTCCCTATATACCGCAACGGCGATTCAATCCGCAATTATGGCTCGAGTTGGCTAACCCCGGTTCGAACGTTCGCTCACCCAACAACGTGCCAAGCGGCATGCTGTCGCTAGCGACGACTAGGTGCGGGTTTCGGATGACCCATCAACCGGTTGGCACAGAGGCATGCGGCTTCCTCCTCAAAGCGGCGTGTTGTTCATAGGCGAAAGCGACCGTGTATGCCGCATTCTCACCCCTCGGATAGGGCCTTCATGTCCTAGCAGTAGACCCACGATCGCCTGCCAGACTTGATCGGAGCGTTGGATACGTTCGGCCCGATCAGCTTATCGGCCCGATGTCCTTCGATCCGGCAAGCGCATCGAAAACATATTGCTTGCCTTGGCGCACGCTCGCTTCCAGCGACGCTCCAAGAGCAAGCGAGGCGGCGACTGCGCTGGCCATCATGCAACCCGTTCCGCGCATCCCTCGCGGCAAGCGGGGCGCCTCGAACCGAACTGCAGGTTGGTTCGGCTGCAAAAGCACGTCGACGCAACGGGTTCCTTGTGCATGGCCGCCCTTGACGAGTACGGCGGTCCTCACCGTCCTAGATAGCTCTTCAGCCTGACGACAAGCCCCTTCTTCGTCCGCGGCCGGTGACGAGCCGGTAAACGCAGCCAGCTCGACCAGGTTAGGCGTTACAAGCCGGCAGATCGGCATCAGATCGTGGCGCAGCATATTAATGGCATCGTCCGCCAGCAGATTGCGTCCCGAGGTAGAGGCCAGGACCGGGTCGAGTACCACAGGCACTTGGCGGTTGACCAAAACAGCGCTGACTGCCTCAACAGCCGCCGATGTCCCAATCATGCCTATCTTGACGGCTGCGACAGCGTTGGCAGCGAACGCGGCGCGCATCTGAGCGGCGACAAGCTCCGACGGCACAAGCTTGACGTGCTCGACAGCCGAGTGCGTCTGGACTGTCACGGCGGTGATGGCAAGACAACTGCGCAGCCCGAAGGCGGAAACCGTTTCTATATCGCGGGCAATTCCAGCTCCACCGCTGGAGTCCGACCCGCCAACGACAAGCACATGCGGTTCTCGCCTCAGCGCCATCGCTCCGTTTTTTCGATCCATTCTCGTGTGCGCGCTTCGGGATCGGCATTCAGCGTGATGTCGGTGACCACTGCCGCGCTATCGGCGTCCGCCGCGAAAACACCGTTGAGCCTGTCAGGGTTGAGGCCGCCAATGGCGACCAATGGGATTGGCGCGACCCGGCGCTTCCACTCGCCGATCCGTTCGAGCCCTTGCGGCGCCCATTTCATCTTTTTCAGGATGGTGGGATAGATCGGACCGAGTGCGATGTAGTCGGGCATGGCCGCTATGGCCGTCTCCAGTTCGACATCATCATGCGTGCTCAGCCCGAGCCTGACGCCGGCTGCCCGAATCCGCGAACGGTCGGCGGTCTGCAAATCCTCCTGGCCGAGATGGACGAAGGTGCAGCCTTCCTCGATTGCCAGGCGCCAATGGTCGTTGACGATGAGCTGGCACTGATGCTCGGCGCACAAGTCCTTTGCCTTCCGGATTTCGGCGCGCAACCCGGCCTCATCCATGGTCTTGATACGCAGTTGCACCAGCCTGACGCCGAGCGGCGCCAATCGCTCGATCCAGGCGGGGCTGTCGACGATCAGGTAGAAGGGATCAAGCTTCATCAAAAAACCGCCCGGCCGAATGTCGGCGTCGATGGCACGGCGACATCGCGCGGTTCGAGCATTCCCGAACCAAAAGCTTCGCGTCCGGCTTCGACCGCCTTGCCGAATGCGCGCGCCATGCCGACGGGATCGGCCGCCTTGGCGACCGCCGTGTTCAGGAGCACGGCGTCGAATCCGAGCTCCATGACGGTTGCCGCGTGCGATGGCCGTCCGAGCCCCGCATCCACAATCAGTGGAACGTCGGGGAAATGCTTGCGCATCGCGCGCAATGCCGTGATGTTGACCGGCCCGAGGGCCGAACCAATCGGCGCGCACCAAGGCATGAGGACCTTGCAGCCCGCGTCCAGCAGCCGCTCGGCCACGACAAGGTCGTCCGTGGTATAGGGAAATACCGCAAAGTCGTCCTCGCACAGGATGCGCGCGGCTTCGACCAGGCCGAACACGTCCGGTTGCAGCGTGTCCTGATTGCCGATCACTTCGAGCTTGATCCAGCTCGTGCCGAACACTTCGCGCGCCATCTTCGCGGTCGTGACCGCCTCCTTGACGGAGTGGCAGCCGGCGGTGTTGGGCAGGATTCTCGTGCCGAGTGCGCGGATCAGCGACCAGAATTTTTCGCCTTCCCTGCCGCCTGCCATCTCACGCCGCAAGGAGACGGTCACCACCGACGCGTTCGACGCCTTGACCGCATCGGCAAGGATGGCAGGCGAAGGATATTGAGCCGTGCCGAGAAGCAGGCGTGAGGGAAGCGTCGCTCCGAAAAGCTCGAACATGCTAGCCTCCCTGCATAGGCGAGAGGATTTCGATCCGGTCGCCGTCGCTCAACTGGAACTCCGCCCGGTTGGCTTTGTGCACGAGGTCGCTGTTGACGGCGGTCGCCAGCCAGTCGCCCTCATAGTCGAGCGCGGCAAGCAGCGCCGCCAGCGTTGAGGCATCAACCTCAAGCGCTTCGCCGTTGACGATCAGGTTCATTGGCAAGCTCCATGGGTTTGTACTGACTGAAGACGAGTTCGGCCGCCTGGCGCGCCATGGCTGGGGCGAGCAGAAAGCCGTGGCGATAGAGGCCGTTGATCGCGACGGTGCTTCCGCGTGCCTCGACACGCGGCAGATTGTCGAAAAAGGTCGGGCGAACGCCGACACCAGCCTCAACGATCTCAGCCTCGCCGAATGCCGGGTGGAGCGCGCAGGCGGCGCTGAGCAACTCCATCATCGAGCGCGCCGTGACAGGTCCAGTGGACTGGCTCTCGATCATCGTCGCACCAACCATGAAACGGTGGTCGGTGCGCGGCACCACGTAGAGCGGAAAGCGCGGATGAAGCAGCCGGACCGGGCGTGACAGCGAGACATCAGGCGTGCGCAGGATCAGCATCTCGCCACGAACGCCACGCAGCCGGTCGTCGTCCGTCGCCATTCCCGTGCAGTCGATCTGGCGATCGAAACCGGAAATGTGCCGGGCATCGGCGCCGAAGCGAAATTGGACGCCCATCGCCGCGAGCCTGTCATGAAGTGCCGCCATCGTTTGGCGCGGGTCGAGATGGGCTTCGTCGGGGAAGAGCAATCCGCGGCGGAAGCGGCCAGCGAGGTCGGGCTCCAGCAACGCGATCTCATCTTCATCGAAGCCCCGATGACCCGACGTGCGGCTGGCGAACCGCTCGAGTTCGCCCGCATCGCGCGGTGCGGCCACGACCATTGTTCCGGCCCGCGTCACCTGGCCTGGCGTCGCCGCATCCCACCAGTCGGCGGCACCGCGTCCGAGATCCAGCACCGGCTGCTCGGCGCTTTCACGCTCGCACCATGGCGCCAGCATGCCGCCCGCGAACCACGACGCATTGCCGCCGAGGGCATGTCTTGTCTCGGCAACTGTCACCGCCGCGCCGTGTGTGGCGAGCTCGAAGGCGGCCGTGAGGCCAGCGACGCCGGCCCCTTTGACCAGCACTCTCATGGTCGGTCGTGCGCCTGCGGCATGAGCGGTGCGCCGGCCTCGCCCGCCGGCACATAGAGATCGCCGCCCTCGCGATATTTCGCCGCCATCGCCGCCATGCCCTCTTTCTGTGCCTCTGCGCGGATGTCGTGGGAGATGCGCATGGAGCAGAATTTCGGCCCGCACATCGAGCAGAAATGCGCCACCTTGTGCGCCTCCTTGGGCAAGGTCTGGTCGTGGAAGGACCGCGCGGTTTCGGGATCGAGCGACAGGTTGAACTGGTCCTCCCAGCGGAACTCGAAGCGCGCGCGGGAAAGGGCGTCATCCCTGACCTTCGCCGCCGGATGACCCTTCGCCAGGTCGGCGGCGTGGGCCGCGATCTTGTAGGTGATCACGCCAGTCTTGACGTCGTTGCGATCGGGAAGCCCGAGATGCTCCTTCGGCGTGACGTAGCAGAGCATGGCCGTGCCGAACCAGCCGATCATCGCAGCGCCGATACCTGAGGTGATGTGGTCGTAGCCTGGCGCGATGTCGGTCGTCAGCGGTCCAAGCGTATAGAACGGCGCCTCGCCGCAGACAGCGAGCTGCTTGTCCATGTTCTGCTTGATCTTGTGCATCGGCACGTGGCCGGGCCCCTCGATCATCACCTGGCAATCCTTTGCCCAGGCGATTTTCGTCAGCTCGCCGAGCGTTTCCAGCTCTGCAAATTGCGCGGCGTCGTTGGCATCGGCGATCGAGCCCGGACGAAGCCCGTCGCCGAGCGAAAAGGACACATCATAGGCGCGGCAGATGTCGCAGATTTCCGCGAAATGCTCGTAGAGGAAGCTTTCCCGGTGATGATGCAGGCACCATTTGGCCATGATCGAGCCGCCGCGAGAGACGATGCCCGTGACCCGGTCGACGGTCAGCGGGATGTAGTGCAGCCGCACGCCGGCGTGGATGGTGAAGTAGTCGACACCCTGTTCGGCCTGCTCGATCAGCGTGTCGCGGTACACCTCCCAGGTCAGGTCCTCGGCGATGCCGCCGACCTTTTCGAGCGCTTGATAAAGCGGCACCGTGCCGATCGGCACCGGCGCATTGCGCACGATCCAGTCGCGGATGTTGTGGATGTTGCGGCCGGTCGACAGGTCCATCACCGTGTCGGCGCCCCAGCGGATCGCCCAGACCATCTTTTCGACCTCTTCGGCCATCGACGAGGTGACGGCCGAATTGCCGATATTGGCATTGATCTTGACCAGGAAATTGCGGCCGATGATCATCGGCTCGCTCTCCGGGTGGTTGATGTTGGCGGGAATGATCGCCCGCCCGCGCGCCACCTCGTCGCGCACGAACTCCGGCGTGACGAAGTCGGGGATCGCCGCGCCGAAGGCTTCGCCGTCGCGCTCAAGCTTGCCGCGCAGGATCTCGCGGCCGAGGTTCTCGCGGATGGCGACGAACTCCATTTCAGGCGTGATGATGCCGGCGCGCGCATAGGCTAGCTGCGTGACCGCCTTGCCTGCCTTGGCCCTGAGCGGCCGATTGCGAATGGGAAATTCCGGCGTCAGGCGCTCGCCGGTAGCGAACCCATTGTCTTCCGGCTGCACATGCCGGCCGTCATAGGCCTCGACATCGCCGCGCGCCATGATCCAGTCGTGGCGAAGTCGGGCAAGGCCCTTTTCGATGCTGGTTACGACAGTCGGGTCCGTATAGGCGCCGGACGGATCGTAGACGGTGACCGGCGGCTCGCCGGCTGTCGGATGGACGGAGATTTCGCGCATCGGCACTTTGATGTGCGGATGGAGGACGCCGGACTTGTGGATCTTGCGCGAGGCGGGCAGTGGTCCCGTCGAAACAGCGGGGGTAAGGGCATTCATCGTGAGGCTCCTTTGCTCATGCATTGGAGACCCAGTTCTGTGCCGGAAGGATGAAAAGACGCTTCTGCCGACCTGCCGAAACAGGACCTCGGGCGTAAACTCCCGCAAAGCGCTTGCACCGTCCCTACGCCAGTATGAACTGGATCAGGTTCAACGGGTCACTGCGCCGCGAAAGCCAGCAGTATCTCAGCCCCTTGCCGGGACTCCCCTGGTGAATGCCTCAGGTTGAACGGGCCGGCGCTATTTTGTCAAGCGCATTCGTCCCGCAGCGGTGATCGACGACCAAACAAACCCAGCGGAAAAGCATGCTAGTATCGAGAGCAAGTGACGCCCCAGAGCAGCGGTGAAGCGCCCCCAATAAGGCGAGCCCTCATGCGGATTCGGTGCCTTTTCCAGCACGGTATTTTCGGGGCTTTCCGGAACAACGCTGCTGCCACCCAGTTGGGTGAGATTGCTATAGATGTCTGTCTTGCTCGTCGGCAATCCTTCCCCTTCGGCTAGACGCCCCGTTTGTTTCCCCAGAGCAGAACATGAAGCTGCGGCAGTACACGCGCCTCGAACCACCTGTCACGGGTCACCTTTTCAACCAGCCATTCCATGCGTTTCATCACACCGGCCATGTCGATCAACGCGCCTTCGTTGCCGGGACGGGGCGGCGTATGGTTGCCGGGCTGCAGATAGACGGGTAATTGCGGGTAGCGCGCCGCGGCGTCCTTGGCATAGGCATAGTCATCATCGTCGAAGACAACGAGCTTGAGCGCCATCCGCGGCTTATCCTGCGCCGCCTCTACGCAAGTGTCGAATGCGGCCCAATCCGTCGTCATTTCGCTTGAGGGCGGCTTGGGGCTGAGCACCAGCACGTCGAGATCAGCGAACCATTGCTTAGGCACCGAGCCTTGGGTTTCCAATGCAAAGCGGTAGCCCTCACCATGCCCGCGGTCGATCAGCCCGCCCAGCGGCTGGATGGCCGGATTGCCGCCCGACAGCGACACCATCAGGGGCTGACCGCCGGAAAGCGCAATGACCTTTTGCCAGACCGCGTCGGTTGACATCATCTCCCAATCACGGCGGAAGCGACGGTCCACCGCATGCAGGCTGTCGCACCAGGAACAGCGATAATCGCACCCGCCGGTTCTTACGAACACCGTCGGCAAGCCGATCAGCATGCCTTCGCCCTGAATGGTCGGCCCAAAAATCTCGCTCACGCGGATTCCGGGCTGCATTGCGTTAGTCATGGCCGGTATTCCGCCCAGGTTTTCGGCGTCTCGCTCACCCGCACGGCGGAGGTTTGTGGTAGCCGCACCTTGCACCAGTCGTAGAAGTGCCTAGCCAGACATTCCGCTGTCACACGGTCATGCCCCAGCACGTCGTTAAGATGCCGATGGTCGAACGTCCCATCGATGTAGTGCTTGAGCGCCGCCAAGTCTTGGTAGTCGCGCACAAAGCCATGTTCGTTCAGTTCGCCACCTGAAAGCTCCACTACGACGATGTAGTTGTGGCCGTGCAGACGTGCGCACTGATGATCTGGTGGCAAGGAGGTGAGCTGATGCGAGGCCGAGAAGTGGAACTCTTTGGTAATGCGGAACATCACGCGCTCCTTGTCTGGATAGCGTGGAGCCAGAAGTCTGCGTCCTCATAATCTGTCGGGTCGGTGATGCCAGCCAAATCGAATGCTTCGCGCCGTTCGACGCATGTCCCGCAGCGACCGCAATGACGTGCACCGCCCTTGTAGCAGGACCACGTCGCCTCGAACGGTGTGGCGTACTTTGCCCCCTCGGTGACGATGTCGGCCTTCGACATATTCACATACGGAGCGTACAGGCGGATATCGGCGTAGCCTGCGAGCGCATGGTTCTGCATCGTCTGAAAGGCGTCGATAAAAGCGGGCCGGCAATCGGGATAGATGAAATGATCTCCGCCGTGGACGGCAGTGGCCACCGCATCGGCCTTCTGCGCGGCGGCAACCCCGAAGGCGATGGCCAGCATGATGGCGTTCCTATTCGGCACCACCGTGATCCTCATGGAGTCTTCGGCATAGTGCCCGTCGGGCACGTCCACATTATCAGTCAGCGCCGAGCCGCTCAGGTTCCGGCCAACATAGCGGATATCGACGATCTGGTGCGGAACACCCAGCCGCTTGGCGCAGATGGCGGCAAAGCCGAGTTCCTTTTTGTGCCTCTGGCCGTAATCGAACGAAAGCAGGCCAATGAGTTTCTGCTCGGTCGCCACCTTGTGAGCGAGCGAAACAGAGTCCAATCCGCCGGAGCAGATGACGAGGGCATTCATGGTTTGAGTCCTTGTTTTGACCGGGTAAGGCTGCGACCGGAGATTTCTCTGCGTTCCCACTACTCCACGGAGCCGGTTTTGTGAATGGGGTGGACGCGATTGAGCGCACGTACCTTGTTGTCAGCGTCCCCAGGATGACTTTGCACGCGACTTGTCGCGCATCTCCCACCGCTGGGGGGTGAGGCCGGCACTGCGTATATAGGCGTACAGACGATGCAGAAATCACTGCCGTGGCGCAGCAGCATTCCTGACACACCTTCGGCTTGTCCAGTTTGCCCCAGAACATGACGTCCCGAGTTTCGGCGACAACGCAAGGGTCGACCGGCAGTCCCAGTGAAAGGCTTCTGCCGCGTGCTTTGCCGTTTTCTGGTTTGCGCATAGATCGCCTCGAGCCGCCCGCGCTTCGTCATTGGTCAGAGCGGGGAATTCCTTTCCGAGGGCGCGGCTCGATAGGGGCCACCATTCTGGTTAAGGAAACGGAAGAGCAGATCGATCAGCCGCTCGGGCGTGTCGATAAAGGCATTCACCTGTTGCCGGAATTGATCGTAGCGCTGCAGAAAAGCTGTTTCGTCAGGAAGGCACCGTTCGATCGTCCGCCGAACGCAGGCATAAAGAAACTCGGCGTGCGGGTTGCATCGAAGTATCGGTAGAAATCCCCGGTGTCATTCAGCACGCGGACGTTGAATTGCGGCGTCAGTTCCCATTCGACCAATGGCAGAAGGCGCTTCGAATAGCTCTCCAGCATACGCCTGTACTCGTCGATCTGGTCCAGGATCGCGGCCGATACGGGAACACCACTCCCGGCGATTGAAGCGGTGCATGGCAAGGACGTGGTGGATCAGGTAATGCGGCCGTTTCCGTCCTCGAACGGATGGATGTAGACAAAGCCGAAGGCGAAGATTGCGGCGGCGACGACTGCATCAAGGTTTTGCGCTGGGCCTTGATCGAACGCAATTCCAGAACAACTTTCCTAGACCGAAAGCGTCGCAAGGAAAGACATTGTCGGCGCTGATCGTCGCCCCAGCTGATCCAAGCATCGGTTCCTGCTTCTTGGGTCTAGCGCCCTAGGCGACGCCATGGTCGGCGAGCGCTCTGGCTGACCTTAATCCAAATACCTAAGAATCACACGGTTCCATTGCGCTGATCGAGACGGCCTTCTAGCCCTATCCATGCCATGGATGCATTCCATCCAAACAACCAAGTTTACGGATCTGTCATGATGCTGCATAGCGAAATACCGGCAGGCACCGATCGATCACTCCACTGCCTTGATCATTAGATGAGCGCGCCAAAAGATTCCAATAGAAGGAGAACTGTGGATGTCCCTGTGCCAGTGGATGCCCTGCTGTTCGGCGGAACTCCGAGGGGTCCTTACGCCACACCGTACTAGCCCATTGCAACATGACCCCACCCTGCCTGTCCACTAACAAAGCGAAATCATGAAATTCGGGTCAAGCGGCGTTCGAGGATTGGCTTCGGAATTGGTCGGCAAGGCCAGCGGACTTTATGCCGAAGCTTTCGCTTGGCGTTTGATTTCCAGCCGGGTTCAGCCGAATAGTTCGGTCTTCATAGGCCGCGACCTACGTGACAGCAGTCAGGCGATAGCCGACAATTGCATGGCGGGGTTGGCCGCAAATGGTTTCCAGCCGATCGATTGCGGCACCATACCTACGCCTGCCCTGGCACTATATGCATGCAAACACGGCGCGGCGGCTCTTATGGTCACCGGGTCGCACATTCCAGCCGATCGCAATGGCATCAAATTCTATGGCCCGAATGGTGAAATCAGCAAGGCGGATGAGGCCGCGATTACGCGCTTTGTAGCCGAAAGATCAATTGCGTATTGCTTACCAACGGCTTGTCTGGGAACGACGTGGCCTATGCACCGTGAAGAAGCGATCGCGTCTTATCGAGAGCGCGCCCATGACATGCTGGAGCCGGGCTCACTTTCCGGCATGAGACTTGGTGTCTATCAGCACAGTTCGGTCGCGGCGGAACTGTTGGTACAGGTTCTTCGATCGCTCGGTGCCAGCGTGGTCGCCGTCGGGAAAACCGGGACCTTCGTACCTGTCGATACCGAAGCCGTGGACGCAGCAACAATCGCAAAATTGAAGAAGTGGGTCCGCGAATTCGGTCTCGATGCCATCGTGTCGACCGATGCGGACGGTGATCGGCCACTCGTCGCTGATGAAAATGGCGATCTTCTTCGCGGCGACCTGGTTGGGCTTGCAACGGCTCTTTTCCTGAAGGCAGACACGATCGTGACGCCAGTGACCTCCAATTCGGGAATTTCGAAGGCCTTTGGTTTCGCGGTCCAGAGGACGAAAGTCGGGTCTCCATTTGTCATTGAAGCAATGGAAGCATCACACGGCGCCGGCGGCGTCATCGTCGGCTTTGAGGCCAATGGTGGTTTTCTGCTGGGCTCGGATTGTGCGGTGAATGGGAAGACATTGACTGCACTGCCGACGCGGGACTCATTCCTCCCGATCCTGGCCGTCCTCGGTACCATGGCGTCGACAAAAAAGAAGCTGTCGCGACTGCGCGGGCTTTGGAATCTTCCTGTGTGCGCCAGTGACCGGCTTCAGAACTTCCCTGCGGAAAGTTCACGCAGATTGATGGATCATCTCGCAAGCCGGAACGCACTGCAGCACTTTCTTGCCTCGTTCGGGACCGTCGCCGAAGTTGACGAAACCGATGGCCTCAGGGCGCGGATGCTTTCAGGTGAGATCATACATCTGCGGCCTTCCGGCAATGCCCCGGAACTGCGCTGCTACTCGGAAGCTTCGACCGAGAGCAGGGCCATGGCGATCGTCGCCTCGACGCTGCAAGGGGCACAGGCATTCGCGCTTACAGACGAGATAGAGGACCTTTGATGAAAGTGGTTCCGGTCATCATCAGCGGTGGAGCTGGTTCGCGGCTCTGGCCCGCCTCAAGGCAATCGCACCCCAAACCTTTCCTCAAGGTGGCGGATGGACTTTCGCTCATCCAGCACACCGTGTTGCGCGCCGCTTCGATGCAGCATGTCGTGGAGCTTGTTACCGTGACGTCCACGGGGCACCTCTTCCTTACGAAAGACGTTTTCGACGAGCTGGATTCCGTTGTTTTGCCACGCACCTTTCTGCTTGAGCCTGAGGGTCGGGATACCGCCGCCGCCGTCGCTGCGGCAACCGTCCATGCCAAGGCAACACAGGGTCCCGATGCTGTTCTGTGTATTTTTCCCGCCGACCATATGATTGGTGATCTGCCCGCATTTCAAACCGCCATGAACCGGGCAATCGAACAGGCGCAGCAGGGGCGTATCGCAACCTTGGGCATAACCCCGGATAGGCCAGACACCGCATTCGGCTACATCGAGGCCGACGGTGAGAAAGTTGTCCGGTTCGTCGAGAAACCGAACGCCGAGACTGCCAAATCTTATGTCGCGTCCAAACGTTTCTTCTGGAACGCCGGCATCTTCTGCTTCAAGGCACAGGTCATGCTCGACGAAATGGCTGCGCATTGCCCGGAGGTGATCGATGCCGTTCTCGATAGCTATGATAACGCTCGCGTCAGCCACGGCGAACATGTTGCCAGCGTCGAACTCTCATCTGAGCACTTCGCCATGGCGCCGCGTATTTCACTCGACCGAGCGGTGATGGAAAAAACCCACAATCTCTCCGTCGTTCCCTGCGAAATGGGGTGGAACGACATTGGATCTTGGAACGCAATGGCCGAACTGGTCGCCGCTGACGGGAGCGGCAACAGGATTCGCGGCGATGTCCACGTGGTCGACACCGTGGGCAGTTACATAAGCTCGGACAAACGCGTCATCGGCACCGTCGGCATCAGCGACCTGGTGATCGTGGATTCCCCAGATGCATTGCTTGTTGCATCCCGTGATCGCGTCCAGGACGTCAAGAAACTCTTCGAGGGCCTCAAGGCTGCGGGACATGAAGCGCATTTGCTTCACAGTACTGTGCACCGGCCCTGGGGCACCTACACGGTTCTGGAGGAAAGCGAGCGCTTCAAGATCAAGCGCATCGAGGTGAAGCCGGGCGGACGCTTGAGCCTGCAGATGCACCATCACCGCTCCGAGCACTGGGTCGTGGTCAGCGGCACTGCGAAAATAGTCAACGGCGACCAGGAGCTACTCCTGACCACTAATCAATCCACCTATATCCCTTGCGGCCACAAACACCGGCTCGAAAACCCCGGCAATATCGGACTGGTGATGATCGAGGTCCAAAGCGGCGAGTATCTCGGCGAAGATGACATCGTGCGGCTTGAGGACGTATACGGTCGAACCTGACAGTCCAACGTCACATGCCCTAGGGTGGCTTGCAGACCGAACCTGCGTCGGCATGTGGGCTGTCAGGCGACCGGCTGCTAGGGGAGGCAAACCAGAACAGGTTTTATGAGTACGGCTAGTGAGCGATGTCGAACGACAGGCTGGCCGAATTGTTGAGACGGCAGTTTTCCGGCGAGATTGTCAGACGACACTTGCGCATCCGCTGCAACGGCATGCGCTGCTACAGCCGCTCGAGTTGCGGAAGGTGATCGGCAATATCAGTCGATCAGGTGCGCGATAAGGTTCGTTGCCATGTACGGCAGGCGCGACATGAGCGGCCTGGCACTCTGACGGGGTAGGCCAGCATGCGCCGGGCTGACAGGCGGGGGCCCGGAAGAGAAACGCGGCACCGGCTGACGAAGATAATACGCTCCTGCGCGCCGGTGACGGACCGGGGCCATTAGACGTAGGCGCATCGCTATCGCCATGCCAAGTGAACAATCCTATTCGGGCTGGGCAGATGGACGGTAATTCCAGCTTTCGACGGCGTTGACTTCGTCGATGCAGACCGGCCCCGATGCACCGCAGTCCTCGCATTTCATCACAACGCGCGCCTCGTCCGTCTCATATGGCCTAACCTCGCAGCTTGTGCAGAACGGGCAAGGGATCGCTTTCATCGTGACGAACCTTCCTGATGGCCTCGGGCGGTTTCGCCGAAATCTTTCGTCTAAGCCGCTCGACTTCGCAAGAATTGATCGTTGTGCCGTAGTTCGGCGCCACCATCGGGTAGGGATATTTTGTCCACATGCCCTCGTACCGGCCGGTGTGCCAGTGCAGCTGTTCGCTCGGATTCTCTCGGAACTTTGTGATCCATTCATCGTGCACGGCTTTGGCAAAGTGATGCGCCTCTCGGTCGCGACTTATGCTCGTTCATAATGGCCGCCGGCGCGCCACGTCCCGGATCATTTCCATTTTCTAAGCGGTGTGTGAACCGGATAAATTCCCACTCGCGCTCAAATTCGACAGGCACCCCTGCGTATGTTTCGCTTGGCCTCCTTTGGTCTTTTGTTCCCAAGTTCTTGTGGCTTCCTTGGGACCCATCAACGCGGCTAGCCGGTTCTCTCTATCCACAGATCTGGCCTCTCGTGCGGGCCAAGGTTACATCCGCGTCGCCCAGCATGAGGCCGATCTTCCGCAGAGCGAATCGACTCCGTAGAAATAAGAATTCTGACACCGCCCGCCGCCGTAAGGGTATTGATATACCCGTGGGATTTTGATCCGACCTGGCAGGCGGCGGGTAATCTTCAGAGGTCGACGTCAGGCAGCGTTCGGGATACCCGAGATTTCATCGAAGATACTCTCAGCCACGCCAAGCGCCCGAGCGATCCGATCGCGATAGCCCTTGTCGAAACAATGGCCAGATTCGATCAGCCCGACCTCCTCGACTGTCAGACCGCTGGTCACGGCAATGTCCTCGGTCGAATAGCCAAGATGTTCCCGATATGCCTGAATTACGGGTTTTCCGTTTGAGATTGCGGTAAGCACTGCCTCGGGCAGCGCGAAAGGCGTTGCGGTCATTTTGCCTCCAAATGCAGAGAACGGCCATTCGATAACTCGAAACAAGCGGCGGCCGATGTTGAAATAGGATGCCGAAACAGCCCGAGCCGGCGGCATCCAAAAATGCGATCACTCTCGAACGTGTGAGAGGCGCTGCGCTAATATGGCGGCCGCCGCCGTTTAGATCAAGAACCTTGGCCCGCTTTACGACGATTGCTCCAGTGGCCACAATTCGACGACACAGTTTGCAGCGCCGTCATCACGTTCACATCGATGATTGCGAGGCCCCTTTCAACGCGCGCCGGCTTACCGGCGCGATTGAGGAGCCGCGCGATCTGGCGGTCGGGCACTAGGCGCACCAGCTCGCGGACCAGCGTCAAAGTATCTGCGGGGACTGTCTAGCGATGCTTGCCGGCGGCGTTCATCTTGAGCTGTACCGTGTGGTCCCCTCCCGCCCATGCAGGAGGCCCGGCGCCCATCGGACAAGACGCTGAGGGACCAACATTTCTCTGTTTCAGCCCGACTGTTGGCTGTCAGATTCGCGACACCGGAGTAGGGCTGCGCTTCGCTGCGACTTCGTTCAACCTATTGAATGATGACCAGAAAATCCCCCGGAGGTTCCCTCTGCTAAGTTGGCACGACTTTTGATGCTTCTCGAGAGGCGACAGGAGATACCGACTGGCGTTCATCGTGGGTGACATCGCGCGCAATGCAACGAAGGAAGACAATATGTCAGGTCCGCGTCAGAATCGATTTTATGCAAGGAGGATTGCCGCCTTTAGCGCAAGGCGTTCACGAACCGCATATCAACAATGGCTTCCGTGCAAAACGCAGGGAGATCACTTGTGAAAATCCTATTCACTACGGTGGCTGTCGCGTTGCCGGCCATCGCTTTTGCTGCGCAAACGATCCCCGTATACCTCAGAGAAACGGCACGGGCCACCTTCAAGGCTCTACCGTCCATCACGCCGACAGTCGCCAACAACCCGATCACACCGGAGAAGATAGCCCTAGGCAAGGCAATGTTCTTCGATCCACGCGTCTCGGCGTCGGGCGTCTTGTCGTGCAATTCGTGCCACAACTTGGCCACCGGGGGCGACGACAATCATGAAAGCTCGATCGGCCATGGTTGGCAGAAGGGACCGCGCAACGCGCCGACGGTACTGAACGCTGTCTTCAACATCGCGCAGTTCTGGGATGGTCGTGCTGAAGACCTAAAGGCTCAGGCCAAGGCACCGATCCAAGCCGCTGTCGAAATGGCCAACACACCAGGTCAACTCATCGCCACGCTCAAGTCGATGCCGCAATATGTCGAGTGGTTCAATTCAGCTTTCCCGGGCGAAGCCGATCGCGTCACCTTCGAAAACGTCGCCAGGGCAATCGAAGCCTTTGAGGCGACACTGGTCACACCGGCGCCCTTCGATGCCTTCCTCAACGGCGATGACGCCGCTATGACTTCCGAACAGAAACAGGGCCTGACGCTTTTCATGGACAAAGGCTGCTCGTCCTGCCACGGCGGTATCAACGTGGGTGGGGAGGGCTATTACCCATTCGGCCTCGTTGAAAAGCCCAGCACCGATGTTCTGCCGGAAAACGACAAAGGCCGATTTGCCGTCACCCATGAAGCCGACGATTCCTATGTTTTCCGCGTGGCGCCGTTGCGCAACGTAGCACTCACCGCGCCATACTTTCATTCGGGCAAGGTTTGGGATCTGAAACAGGCCGTCGCCATTATGGGGACCACCCAGCTCGGCCAAGAATTGACGGAAAAAGAAGTCGACCTGCTCGTTGCCTTCCTTAATTCGCTGACCGGAAAAGTACCGGAGGTCGCCTATCCCATCTTACCCGCCGAAACCCCGACAACGCCTCGACCTGTATTGCATATCCCCGCGCAATGATTGGCCGGAACTGGCTAGGGAAGGTCGCAATCAGGAACGATTGCGACCTTCACTGGGACGAGACGATCATGACTTTCCGGCGAGGCCTATCCAACTGGAGAGCGAGGTGGACTTTCATTTCCGAATTCAATTGAAACGCTAAATGAAAACCTGACCGTCGACGCCCACATGCGTCACGACAGCATGACCGCCTTGCCGGCCAGTCGATCAGACGCTCCGACTAGCCGACTGTGTCGTGATATGTCGCTGCATGCACCCCCCGCCTTAGATTCGCTGCCAAGCTCGCAACCACCTGATCGAGCCATCACGGACAATATTCCGCGCGGCGTTGGCGTGCGCCCAGCAGAAACCGGATGCCTTCAGATCCACCCCTTCAAAACGTGCTCGATGGCGTTGCGACGCGCGAGCAGCTGTTCCAGCTCTGCAAACGCACCGATATGAAAACAAAGCTGCGACCAGCCAGCGACGTGGCTCGAGCATTTGTCAATGTACACCGCAAGTGCCGCTTGCTCTCGGGCTATCTCATCCATATAGCTCGGCGCAACCGAGGAAGCGCCAGTTGTTCAGTCTTCATCAGCCGCGACCTCCTGTGCAATTCGTTCTAACAAGGAAGAAACTATGAGGCGGCAGACCCGACCGTTCACTGTGGAGGTCAAACAAAAGCGCAATTATCAAAAACGGGGCCATTCCATCTGGGGCGATGTCGATCTCTCCGCAGCTATAGCCGACACAACAAGGGAGCTCAAAGACATGGATCTGCCAAATCGTCGGCTGATTGACTCTAATGTCATAGCCCTTGATGCTGAACACGCGCACAAACCGCGAGCGGAGTATCTCATGGCAAATCCCCTAGACGCTGAATCAGTAGAAACTGCAACCGAACACGCTCCCAAAGGAAGGACGCCTGAAACGAAGAAGAAAACCCCACCGTCGCGGAAGGCAAAGACTGAGCCCGGTCGCAAGAATGGCGCCAATACGGCGTCCCCGGCGAAGGAAGCAACAGCAACAGCAGCGGCCGTGCGGAGCGCCCGGAAGGTCTACTCCGGAGAAGAGCGCGCCCAGAAGCTCGCTCAGGTCGAGACGTCGATCAGCGGCGGCACCACTCTCAAGAGTGCCGTAAAGCAGGCCGGTATATCGGAACAGACCTATTATCACTGGAAGAGGGCCGCGGCGCCTAGATCCGATGGCGACGATCTGAAGGACCTGGTCGCCCTCGAGAAAGAAAACAAGCGATTGAAGAGCCTGCTCGCGGAACGCCTGCGCACAGAGAACGCGGAACTGAAGAGGAAGCTAGGGCTGCAATAAGGCTTCAGAAGATGCCGCCCTTCGACCAGACGGATCGTAGAACTGTGATCGAAGGCTCGCCGGCTGTCGGATGGACGGAAATTTCGCGCACCAGCACCCTGATGTGCGGGTGGATGGCACCGGGCTTGTGGATTTTCCGCGAGGTGGGCAGTTCGGCCTGCCTATTTTACAAGGTTTTCGTGCATCGGACCTCGCAAAGCGCCCGTACGTTCTACGCCAGTATGAACTGATCAGGCTCAATGGGTCACTGCGCCGCGAAAGCCAGCAATATCTCAGGCCCTTGCCGGGACTCTCCTAGTGAATGCGTCAAATCGAGCGGGCGATTGGCCATCTTGTTAAGCGCATTCGGCTCGCGGCGGTCATCGGCGGCCGGTCGAACCCGAGGGACGCTCGCGCATGTGTCGGCGACAAACCAAGCTCCGGAAACAATGGGCGGATTAAGGGGACCGCCGTGCCGTCGGACTAATGATCAATCCAGCGCGGCGAATTCCTTATTGCGAGCACGGCTCGACAGGTGGCGAGCACGCCCCTGTGCTCGTTGATCTGGTCCAGTATCGCGGCCGAGACAGGAAAACCACTCCTGGCGGATTACATGGCAAGCACGTGGTGAATCAGGTAGCGGTGAATACGGCCGAAGGCGAGGATGGCGGCGGCGATGACGGCATCAAGGTTTACGCTGGGCCTTGATCGAAGGCCACCATTCCATGATGGCCGCGGCGGATTGTCAGCGCGATGTCAATGGGACGCGGATGCTGCGGGATTATAACCCACCCATGCACAGGTACTTCATTTCGAGATAATCCTCGAGGCCGTGGCGCGACCCTTCACGACCAATCCCTGATTGCTTCATTCCGCCAAAGGGTGCGGCCTCGGAGGACATGCGTCCCGTATTGATGCCGACCATTCCGTATTCGAGGGCTTCAGCCACGCGCCACACACGCTTTAGATTGGAAGCGTAGAAGTAGGCTGCAAGACCGTAAATCGTGTCATTCGCCTCGCGCACCACCTGGTCGGGATTGTTGAAGCGGATTATGGGAGCCAGCGGTCCGAAGGTTTCTTCCTGAGCAACCCGCATTGTCCTTTCGACGTCGGTGATCACCGTGGGCTCAAAGAAGGTTCCCGATTCGCCGATACGGTTGCCACCGCAACGGATCTTCCCACCCTGCCGCACAGCATCGCGAATATGATCTTCAATCTTTGCAAGCGCGCACTTATCGATCAGGGGACCGATCGAAACTTCTGGCTCGAAACCGTCACCGACGCGCAATGCACTGACGCGCTTGGTGAATTTGTCGCAGAATTCATCATACACGCTGGACTGTACGTAAAGCCGATTGGCTGAAACGCAGGTCTGGCCGGCATTCCGAAACTTTGCCTGTACCGCACCATCGACGGCAGCGTCTACGTCTGCATCATCAAAAACAATGAAAGGAGCGTTACCACCAAGTTCGAAGCTGGTTCTTTTGATCTGGTCCGAACACGCCCTCATGAGCAGCCGCCCTACCGCGGTCGACCCCGTGAAGCTAATCTTGCGGACCTTCGGGTTCGAGCAAAGTTCACGCCCAACCGCATCGCCTTCCGATGCGTAGATCAAGTTTAGAACGCCATCGGGAAAACCTGCCATCCGGGCAAGCGTGAACATAGCACCCGCGACAAGCGGTGTTTGCTCCGCGGGTTTCAGAACAATCGCGCAGCCGGCGGCAAGCGCCGGCGAAATCTTGCGAGCCACCATCGAGGCGGGAAAATTCCAAGGAGTAATGGCACCGACAACACCGATCGGCTGTTTGATTACCAGCATACGCCTGTCGTTAGAAGGCGGCGAAATCGTCTCGCCATAGATGCGATTGGCCTCCTCGGCATACCATTGGAGGTAGGCTGCAGCATGGGCGATTTCAGACTTCGCCTCTGCAAGCGGCTTACCCATTTCGGCCGTCAAAATGGCTGCAAGATCCTCGCTGTGGTCGAGGATCAGTTGGTGCCATTCCCATAAGATGTCGGAGCGTTCGCGCGCGGTGAGCGCCGCCCAATGTTCCTGCGCAGCTTCGGCCTTGTCGATTGCCAAGGAAACGTCCCGGACATCCATATCTGGAAGCTCAGCCAACAGCTCGCCTGTTGAGGGATTGAACACCGAAAAGCGCCTCGTGGCTTGCTCCGCATTCCGACCAGGCACACCGGCCAGATCGTCAAATAGCTCGGGATTTTTGAGACGTCTCGTCAGCGACTGTGTCACGGTCAAACCGTGGTCCCCCTTCATGGCTAAGTTACTAGCTGCGCTAATGTACTAATAAGCACACCTTGTGCCGGACGATCGGACGAGATCGACCGGCCCTCCGTCTTTGCAAAAGCAGCTTCCTGATTAGCCGAGAGCAATGACAGCCTCAATCTCGATTCGCGCTTCGGAAAGCTTTCACTTCATGACAGGCACACGCGGGACGGGCTCGTGAAGAGCATCGCGAACCCCTTTTGCGGTGCTGTCACGTTATTTGAGGTACGGGCGCGCAAGTTCCCGCTGTGGCTTTTCAGGCAAGCCGATAAGCAACGGCCCCTGTCGCGTCCGCTCTCGTTTTCGGTACGGAAGGTGGGAATTCTCTGCTCGGTTGTTCAATCCTTTGTGCGATCGGTGTTCCACGTTCGGCATGACCTGGCGTCTTGCCGCCCCGTAGGAGCGCAATTTGTCGGTGATCCGCTTTGGCGCGATGCCCTGGTTCTTCAGAAGCCGCATCAGCAAGCGCCTGGCAGCCTTGGTGTTGCGGCGCGTCTGGACGATCTCGTCGAGCACATAGCCCTCTTGATCGACTGCTCGCCACAGCCAGCATTTCTGACCGTTGATGCCGCACCACGACTTCATCGAGATGCCATATATCGTCCTTCGCCGGCGCCTTCCCACGTAAACGACGCGCATAGTTGGGTCCATGCTCTAATAAGGAGTTTTCGATTTCCATCATCAACTCCAGTTCCCGAGTTGCATCCTTGCCGGGACGCTGCGCGGATGAGGTCGCTCCCATGCATGCGGTCCTACGGAACCGCGAACACCAGTTCGACCCCACCCGTTCCAACGCAAACATGCGGCGATCCTTGCAATCGACCTCGGAGAGAACCCTGAGCCCGGCAGGCGCTGCACCAACGAGGAGAGAAGGAGCCTATTGACGAAGGCGATTAGAGAACTTCCTGAGACACGATCTCCGTTCGCAACGCTGCTGGCTATGCAACCTCTGCTGCACCGCCTCAACACTGGCGCATAGCTGGTCGTTTTGCGCAAACCACTTCGTCTACTGGGCTTCTCCAACCATTTGGGAGATGGATGGGTCTATCCAAAAAACTAATTTTAACTCTCTGTGAAAGCAGCATAGCACATCCCTGCCGTGCGCCGTGATTTCTGCGCGGATATCGGTCCGGATGCCGACTCGAGTTTAGGGCTGCGCCGGAGAGGCATAACATTGGTCTCGCCCTCGTGACGAAGGCACTGCGTTGATGAGAGCCCCTCATTTTGAAGGATTCGCAGGAGCAAAGAAATGCACATTCTCGATATTAACCAAATGACCCAGATCTTCGTGTATTCGCTTGAGATGGTTGTAATCTTCGCAACGTTATGCGCCGCGCTGGAGCTAACCTTTCCGGCTTATCGATACAGTTTTGCTTCATACGCTCGCGGCGTGCGAAATTATATTATTCGCCTCGGATGTGGTGCCTTTATGTGGCACTTCTACGCTGTGAGCGTGGGCTGGTTAGGGATAAAGCCGCTTGTAACGATCAATTTCGGTACGTTGCTTCACTCTGACAACGCAATCATTAATAATGGATTGGCCGTCCTTTCAGGCGTTTTGGTCGCGATTGCCGGCGACTTCTTCTACTACTGGATGCACCGCGCTCAGCATGCTGTTCCATTCCTCTGGCGCATGCACGCTACTCACCACTCGATCCGCGAATTGACGGCATGGAATTGCCATCATCACATTTCCGAGCCACTCGTTGCCGCAGGGTTGGTGTCACTACCACTCACGCTGTTCCACTTCGAATCTGGCGTAGTGCCTTTTGTTGCCATGACGCTGATTACTTTTCAGGTCCATCTTTCACACTCTAGCACCCGCATCAATCTTGGGCCGCTTCGATATATCATTGGCGACAACAAGTTCCACCGCATTCACCACTCGTTGGAACCCCATCACCAGCGCCGAAACTACGGGTTCTTTACAACTATCTGGGACACGATTTTTGCAACGGCATACTGGCCAAAAAAGAACGAGTGGCCGGAAGTTGGCCTCCGAGACCAATCCGAGCCGCTCACCGTGCGCGATTTCGTTATGTTTCCATTTGATCGACGTCGCTGGCGTAGAGCTAAAGTCGGAAGTGGTGAAAAGGCTGGGAATTAAACGAACGCAGCTTTACGCTTCTAATCCGATTGTCGAGGTCGGAACCCATCAACTGGACCTAGAAGGGGACGGATCCTTGGCGCTGGCCTTATCGGAGACGTAGGATCTGGAACTACCACAGGTGGGCAATGCGCGGACGACTGGCCTGCCACGGGTAGTTTCCCCCACCTGAGGAGTCCGGCCTCGATTGAAGGACGGACTGATGAAGAGAAAGCGGTTTACGGAAGAGAGCAGATCATCGCGGTTCTGCGTGAGCATGAGGCGGGAGCAAAGGCGGGCGACCTGGCGCGCAAGCATGGGATCTCCGAGGCGACGCTGTATAACTGGAAGGCGAAGTATGACGGGATGGACGTCTCCGATGCCAAACGGCTGAAAGCCTTGGAAGACGAGAACGCAAAGCTGAAGCGCGAGCCCCAAACCTTTTCCGACCGGCTCCATTCCAAAAAAAGGGGGCGGCATTGCTGCCGCCCTTCGAGATTGGTGAGAGGCGCGGACCTTAGAAATCCATGCCGCCCATGCCGCCCATGCCGCCGCCGCCCATGCCGCCAGTCATGCCGCCGCCAGCCGACTCCTTCTTCGGAGCCTCGGCGATCATGGCTTCGGTGGTGACCAGCAGGCCGGCGACCGAGGCCGCGTCCTGGAGAGCCGTGCGCACGACCTTGACCGGATCGATGATGCCCATGGCGATCATGTCGCCATATTCGCCGGTCTGGGCGTTGAAACCGAAGGTCGCGCCCTTGTTCTCGAGGATCTTGCCGGCAACGATCGAGGCTTCTGCACCGGCGTTGGCCGCGATCTGGCGGGCCGGAGCCTGCAGCGCA
>NZ_NWQG01000171.1:0-31047 GCF_002529485.1 Mesorhizobium sanjuanii | reverse complement strand
GCATCAGCCACCGCAAGTCGATGTTCGCCAACCTCGCCGTCTCGCTCATCGAGCACGAGCAGATCGTCACCACCCTGCCGAAGGCGAAAGATTTGCGTCCGATTGTCGAGAAGCTGGTGACGCTCGGCAAGCGCGGCGACCTGCACGCCCGCCGCCAGGTGATTGCCCAGATCGGCAATGAAGGCGTCGTCAAGCGCTTGTTCGACACCATCGCGCCGCGTTACGCCAACCGCAATGGCGGCTATTTGCGCATCATGAAGGCGGGCTTCCGCCACGGCGACAATGCCGCGATGGCTGTCATCGAGTTCGTCGACCGCGACACCTCGGCCAAGGGCGCCGGCGACCGTGCCCGTATCGAGGCCGAAGGCACCGATGAGGAAGCCGCGGCAGCATAAGGCCCGGTTTTCCTGAGTGAGTTTGAGGGGCCTGCGGGCCCCTTTTGCTGTCACGAAGGCTCCCGACGAGCGCTTGCTTGCCTTTGGCGGCCGGTTTTGTCGCCGATTGCCCAAAATAATCAGATTTCAGCGCCTTAGCCTTTCATTCTGCACAATCGTCGGGACAATGCGCCCGAACTTGCCTTGGAGGATTCGGAATGCGCATCAAACGGCTGTCTCTTGTTCTGTTCTGCGCCATGCTGGCATTCACAGCCGCGCCGGTGATCAGGCAGGCGCTGGCCGAAGACGCCGCCAAGACCGATCCCGGCCTGTCCGACGTGCTGACCGACCTGCTGCACGGCGTCGAGGGTGAGAACGCCACTTCCGGTCCCGACAAGCGCGTGCCGTTCGGCCGCGAAGAGGTGCAACTGTCCTTCGCGCCGCTGGTCAAGCAGACGGCGCCGGCCGTGGTCAATGTCTATGCTTCGCAAACGGCCAAGGTGACGTCGCCCTTCGACGGCGATCCGTTCTTCGAGGAGTTCTTCGGTCGTTCGCAGCCGCGCGCGCAGTCTTCGCTCGGCTCCGGCGTGCTGGTCGACCCGACCGGCGTGGTGGTCACCAATTTCCACGTGGTCAAGGACGCCGATCAGGTCAAGGTGGCGACCGCGGACGGGCGAGAATTCGATTCGAAGGTGCTGCTCAAGGACGAGACGCTCGATCTCGCCGTGCTCAAGATTTCCTCCGACAAGCCGTTTCCGGTCATCGCCATCGGCGATTCCGACGCGCTCGAGGTCGGCGACCTTTTGCTGGCCATCGGCAATCCCTTCGGTGTCGGTCAGACCACCACCAGCGGCATCGTTTCGGCACTTGCCCGCAGCCATATCGGCGTTTCCGATTCCGGCTTCTTCATCCAGACCGACGCCGCGATCAACCCTGGCAATTCCGGTGGCGCGTTGATCAACATGGGCGGTCAACTGGTCGGCATCAACACGGCGATCTATAGCCGCAGCGGTGGTTCGATCGGCATTGGCTTTGCTATCCCTTCCAACATGGTTCGCGCTTTCGTCGACGCCGCCAAGGCCGGGCTCACCTTCTTCGAGCGGCCCTATGTCGGCGCCGAATTCGAGCGTGTGACGCCGCAGATCGCCGAATCGCTCGGCATGGAGAAGCCGACCGGCGCGCTTGTTTCGTCGGTCGAAGAGGCCGGACCGGCCGCTAAGGCCGGGCTCAAGCCCGGCGATGTTGTGCTGTCGCTGAATGGCAAGCCGGTCGAGAGCATCGAGGCTCTGGATTATCGCATGGCGACGCTGTCGATCGGCACGAATGCCAGTTTCGCCGTGCTGACCAAGGGACAGCAGGCGACGATGGACATCGCGCTGGAGCGCGCGCCGGAAGGTGCGAAATCCTCGGAAGTGACGCTGCGCGGCCGCAGCCCGTTTTCGGGCGCCAAGGTTGCGGAGCTGTCGCCGCGACTTGCCCAGCGGCTCGGCGTTCGCACCGACGTCAAGGGCGTCACCGTGGTCGATATCAACCGCGATTCACCCGCCGCCGATTTCGGCTTCCAGCCGGGAGATATCGTTCGCGAGGTCAATGGTACGACCATCGATACCGCCGCGACGCTGGCGCAAGTAGCCCAGCAGGATACGCGCTGGTGGCGCTTTACCGTCGAGCGCGGCGGGCAGATAATGCGCCAGGTGTTGCGTTACTGAGCCCGATTTCCGTCTCTCTGAACGAGATCGCGCTCCAACCAAAAGAAGTGCATGGCCGATCTGTTCAGCGTCGATGAGCCTGAGAAGGCGCCGCCCGGCCGGCCGCTGGCCGACCGCTTGCGTCCGAAGAACCTCGGCGAGGTCGTCGGCCAGGAGCATCTCACCGGCCCTGACGGCGCGCTGACGCGGCTGATCGGTTCGGGCTCGCTCGGCTCGATGATCTTCTGGGGCCCGCCCGGCACGGGCAAGACGACGGTCGCGCGGCTGCTTGCCGGCGAGACCAGCCTTGCCTTCGAACAGATATCGGCAGTGTTTTCCGGCGTCGCCGACCTGAAGAAAGTGTTCGAGGCAGCAAAGCTGCGCCGCGCCAATGGCCGTCAGACATTGCTCTTCGTCGACGAGATCCATCGTTTCAACCGCGCTCAGCAGGATTCTTTTCTCCCTGTGATGGAGGACGGGACAGTTGTTCTTGTTGGCGCCACCACTGAGAATCCGTCCTTCGAGCTCAATGCCGCGTTGCTGTCCCGCGCGCGCGTGCTGGTCTTTCATTCGCTCGGCGGGGACAGCATCGCCAAACTCCTGGCGCGGGCGGAGGAGACCGAGGGCAGGGCGCTGCCGCTCGACGACGAGGCGCGGGCGATGCTCATCCGCATGAGCGATGGCGACGGCCGTGCATCGCTGACGCTGGCGGAGGAAGTCTGGCGGGCGGCCAAGCCGGGCGAGGTTTTCGGCGCCGAGGGCCTGCAGCGCATCGTGCAGCGCCGCGCGCCGATCTACGACAAGGGCCAGGACGGCCACTACAATCTGATCTCGGCGCTGCATAAATCAGTGCGCGGCTCCGACCCGGATGCAGCGCTCTATTATCTCGCCCGCATGTTCGACGCCGGCGAGGATCCGCTCTATCTCGGCCGTCGGCTGGTGCGCATGGCGATGGAGGATATCGGGCTTGCCGACCCGCAGGCCCTGGTCATCGCCAACGCCGCCAAGGATGCCTACGACTATCTGGGCTCGCCGGAGGGCGAGCTTGCCTTCGCCGAAGCCACCGTCTATCTCGCCACCGCTCCCAAGTCCAACGCCGTCTACACAGCCTTCAAGGCCGCCACCGGCGCCGCCAAGGAATTCGGCTCGCTGTTGCCGCCCAAGCACATTCTCAACGCGCCGACCAAGCTGATGAAGGAGGAGGATTACGGCGCCGGGTATCGGTATGACCATGACGAGCCCGAAGCTTTTTCCGGCCAGGACTATTTCCCTGAAAAGATGGGCCGGCGCACATTCTACGATCCGCCAGAGCGTGGATTCGAGCGCGATATCAGGAAGCGTCTCGAATATTGGGCGAAACTGAGAAGCGAGCGGGAAAAGTAGGCTTGGCGCGCGCGGCCGTCCTTGCGCCCGTCATTGCACCCTGGGGCGACAACCTGCCTTGGGGCATTTCGGCTTCGCTCGTCCTACACATGATGCTCGCCGCCACGCTGGCGCTGATGCCGATCCCGAAGCGCCCGAAGCAGATGCAGGAGGAACCGGTTTCGGTCGAAATACTGACGCCGGAACAACTCCAGCCGCCAGGAGAGGCGAAATCCCCACCAGCAGCACCCGCTGCGCCGGTTCCTGTCACCGAGGCGCCTGTGCATGAGGCGCCACCGTCAGCGACACCGCCTCCGGCCATGATCCGTGCGACGGAAATGCTGTCGGCAAGGACGCTCGCCGATCCACGCAGCAGGCAGGCGCGCGCCGATCTTGCGACATTGGCCTCCGACGAGCGCATGGTGCAGCTCTGCAATCTCGAAGCGATGGACCAGATCCGCAAATGGCGGGCTGATTTCCAGCCGGAACGGGTGGTGCCTTACGCGATGGCCGAGGAGACGATCTCCGCAACCTCCATCACCGCCAGCGGAGCAGCCTTCCGCAGTCGCAGGAACTGGTATGCGCTGAAGTTCACATGCGAGCTGGCACGGGATGGCGAAAGCGTCACCGGCTTCGCGTTCCTGGTCGGCGACCCCGTGTCCAAGGAGAAATGGGACGAACTCGGCCTGCCGGCTGTGCATTGACGTCTATTCCGACCCAGCCTTCCGATCAGGTACAGTGTCGCCGGCAAGTCACAGTAGTGTGATGTGTACGAGCTAACAAAAAATTCTATCACAACGCGCGAATGAGCCGCGGGGCCGCCAGATTTGGCGAGACATTTTCGAAGAAGGATCGCGCAGAGCGCGTGGAAAGATGACCAAGAAACTTCGCAAATCCCTTCGGCAGTTTGCTATTGCCGTTCCGCTGCTTGCGCTCGGCTTCTACTTCATTCCGATCCTGACCACGATCTGGATCGTCTGCGGCCTGATCGACGTGCTGCGCAATCACAACAAGAACCTGTCGCTGTTCCGCGGCTATTTCCTCGGCAATGGCATCTTCACCTGGCTGCTGTCGCCCTTCAACCTGTTGGTCGATTTGCTGTGCTACAGAAACCCGGGCGTCTGGAAGCTGGAGCAGTTTCCGCCGGACTATCAGCGCGAAGTCAACGAGGTTCTCGACGTCTTCAAGGCGCGCAAGGATGAGATCATCGCCGATATCGACGCCAATTTCGGCACCGGCCGGCGCGGCATGTATGTCTACCAGTGGTACGGCAAGCACAAGATCGACAACGTCGCCGAATTCAACAAGGACTTCAAATACATCAAGACCATCGCCGTGTCGGTGTTCAAGGGCAAGGAATCGACCTCCTGGCATTTCGGACCGCTACGGCTCAGCCTGCGCATTCTCTACAATCTTCTTCCGGTGAAGGCCGAGGTTTTCGTCGAGTGCAACAACGCCAGGAACTACTGGCACGACAATCCGCTCTATATTTTCGACGACACGCTGCTGCATCGCTCGGTCAACGAATATGACGGGCGCCGCTATTGCGTGTTCATGGACATCATCCGGCCATCGCCGTTTCCAGGCCTGATCTCGGCGCTTCTCGCCATGGTTTCGGTCAGTGTGGAACGCATCAATGCGATGTTCTACAAGAACTGGAAGATGATCGGCTCCAGCAAGCCAAAGAAGGCCGGAGCTGCCTGAGACCGCAGTCCGACCGGCGAAAGGAGCGCCATGTACCACCTGTTACTTGTCTGTCTTGGCGGAGCGATCGGCGCGATGGCCCGTTTCTTCCTCTCAGGCTTCGTCGCCCGCCGCGTCGGCGAGACCTTTCCCTGGGGCACAATGGTCGTCAATGTCTCCGGGGCGTTTGCGATCGGCGTCGTCGCGCATGCGGTGGCGCGCGAGGGAACGCCCGCCATCTGGGCCCTTGCCGTCACAGGTTGCCTCGGCTGCTACACCACGGTCTCTTCCTTCAGCCTCCAGACGCTGGCGCTGGCGCGCGAGGGCGAGTGGCTGCGCGCCGGCGGCAATGTGCTGCTCTCGGTTGTTCTGAGCCTCGGCGGTGTGACGCTGGGCTTTGCCGCGGGAAGTCTGCTGATCGGCGGCGGGGCGCCATGAGCAGTCCGCGCAGGCTTCGCTCCGGCGGCGCGGATGTTGCCGCGGCCCACCCCGGTGACCGGCGAAAAACAAACGAAATGATCCGGACCTATGCGGCGGTCGCCGCCGGCGGCATGATCGGCGGCGTGACGCGGGCCCTTGTCTCATTGGCGAGCACTGCCTTGTGGGGCGGCGGCTTCCCCTTCGGCACGCTCCTTGTGAATATCGCGGGGTCCTTCCTCATCGGCTTCTACGCAACGGTGACGGGGCCGGAGGGCCGCGTCTTCGCCGGTCCGTTGCAGCGCCAGTTCTTCATGGCCGGTTTCTGCGGCGGCCTGACGACCTTCTCAGCGTTCAGCCTTGAAACCCTCCTTCTGGCGCAAGGCGGGAAGTTCATGGCGGCAGGGCTCAATGTCGTGATCTCCGTGATGGCGTGGCTTGCCGCCGTCTGGCTCGGCCACATCTTTGCAATGCGTCTCAACCGACTGAGAGGATCCGGGCAATGAAGATATCAAGGCAGGCGCAATTGCTGCGCATATTCATCGGCGAGAACGACAGGGAGGACGGCCGTCCGTTGTATGAGGCGATCGTGCTCAAGGCGCGCGAAATGCAGATAGCCGGCGCGACCGTCCTGCGCGGGGCGATGGGTTTCGGTCATTCCAGCCGGCTTCACACCACGAAGATCCTGCGTCTGTCGGAGGACCTGCCCCTGGTGATCGAGATCGTCGACAACGAGGAAAAGATAGCCACTTTCCTGCCGACGCTCGAGACAATCATGACAAGTGGGCTGATCACGCTGGAGAAAATTCAGGTTCTGCAATATGGAACCGACAACGAATGACGAGGTATGAGCTTGCAGGCGCTAGCTAATGTCCTTGCATGGCGCAAACGGCGAATTGGAATCATGGCAGGCGTTGAACAGATCACAGTGGAGGCCGGCGAGGCGGGCATGCGGCTCGACCGCTGGTTCAAGACCCATTTCCCGGGCCTCGGCTTCGGCCATCTGCAAAAGCTGCTGCGTTCCGGCCAGATCCGCGTCGACGGCGGCCGGGTGAAGGCCGATACCCGCGTCGAACCGGGCCAGATGGTCCGCGTGCCGCCGCTCGAAGTCGACAAGAAGGGCGAGAGCCCTCTCACCGGCCACTCGATCCGCAACCAGGGCGATGCCGACGTGCTCGCCAAAATGCTGATCCATGAGGACCCGAAGGTCTTCGTCTTCAACAAGCCGGCCGGCCTCGCCGTCCAGGGCGGCTCGGGCGTCACCCGCAATGTCGACGACATGCTGGAAGCCTGGCGCAATCAAAAGGGCGAAAAACCGCGGCTGGTGCACCGGCTCGACCGCGACACATCGGGCGTGCTTGTCGTTGCCCGCACAAGGCTTGCGGCGATGAAGCTTTCCGAGGCGTTCCGGGCGCGCGAGACCAAGAAAACCTATTGGGCCCTGGTCAAGGGCGTGCCGCCGAAGCGCGAGGACAAGATCTCAACCTGGCTGATCAAGGAGCCGACGCCCGACGGCGACCGCGTGCGCGTGGCCGCGCATGGTGAGAAGGGCGCCGACCACGCCGTGTCCTACTATCGCGTCATCGAGCAGGCGGCACAGACGATGACCTGGCTGGAAATGGAGCCCTATACCGGCCGCACCCATCAGCTTCGCGTCCATGCCGCCTATATCGGCTGCCCGATTATCGGCGACCCCAAATATTTCGAGGCCGATACCAATTGGGATTTTCCCGGCGGCATTCAAAACCGCCTGCATCTGCATGCGCGCCGCATCGTCATTCCGCATCCCGATAAGGGCTTCATCGACGTGACCGCGCCGATGCCGCCGCATATGCGCCAGAGCTGGAACCTGATCGGCTTCGACGATGCCAGCGCTGAGGACTGAGATTGGCTGTTGCGCCCGCATTGGATCGCCGCGATGCCGTCGACATGGCGGCAGCCGCAATCATGGTCGGGCTGACGCTGTCCTGGGGGCTGAACTACGTTGCCGCCAAGATCTCCTATGCCGGCTACGATCCCGTTTTCCTGTCGGTCGCGCGGTCGGTGATTGGCGGCCTGTGCGTCCTCGGCTGGTGCCGCTGGCGCGGCATTAAACTGCTCACGCCCGACAAGACCCTTGTCGCCGGCGTCGTGGTGGGTGTGCTCTTCGGTATCGAGTTTCTGTTTCTCTATGTCGGCCTCGAGCACACGACGGTTGCCCGCAACACGCTTCTGGTCAACACCATGCCGTTCTGGGTGCTGGTCGGCGGTCATTTCCTGCTGGACGAGCGCATAACGACCCGCAAGCTCCTCGGCCTTCTCCTGGCTTTCGCCGGTCTGGTCGCCGTGTTCTCCGACAAGGTGGGCGCCGGCAACGGCGTGACATTGACTGGTGACTTGCTCAGTCTTGGCGCCGGCATCCTCTGGGCTCTGACCAGCATCGTCATCAAGCGGTCGAAACTGGCCGAGACCAGTGCCGAGAAGTTGCTGCTCTATCAACTGGCCGGCGCCATCCTGGTCGGCGTCTTGGCGCTGCCTTTCGCCGGCCCGCCCGTCCGCGACTTTGCTGCCTTGCCGACATTGGCCCTGCTGTTCCAGGCTGTCTACGTCGTCGCCTTCACCTATGTTCTCTGGTTCTGGCTGCTCAGGCGCTATCCGGCATCGGGCCTGTCGAGCTTCACCTTCCTGTCACCGGTGTTCGGGGTGCTGTGCGGCGCTGTGATCTTGAACGAGCCGCTGACGGTCCGTAGTTTCCTGGCGCTCGGCCTGATCGCAGCCGGCCTGATTATCGTCAACCGGCCGGCGCGCAAGCTGGCGCCGGTGTAAGAGAGACCTTCCATGCGCGATATCCTCAACGACCTTGAAGCGGGAAAGCAGCTTTCCGACCCGGATCCGGTGCGCCGCGCCCAAATCCAGATGAAGACGCATTTGCCGAAGCGATTCTACAAAACCGCCTCGGTCGCACCGCTCGATGATGGTTTTGCCGTTCATCTCGATGGCAAGCCGGTGCGCACGCCGGGCCAGGCGTTGCTGGTGTTGCCGACCGAAAAGGCCGCCCGCCTGGTCGCCGATGAATTCGCCGCGCAGGGTGAGACCATCGACCCGGTGACGATGCCTGTCATGCGTCTGGTCAACACGGCCATCGACGGTGTCGCCAGCGACCCGCAAGCGGTGCTGGAAGATATATTGCGCTTCGCCTCGTCGGACCTGCTCTGCTATCGCGCCGACGCGCCGCAGGGGCTGGTCGACCGGCAGAACGAGCATTGGGATCCGGTCATAGACTGGGCGCGGACGGCACTCGGCGCGCGGTTCCACCTCGCCGAAGGGGTAATCCATGTCGAGCAGCCGCGCGAGACAATCGCCGTGCTGGGCGTCCATCTTGCCCAGCGCAAGGATCCGCTGCGGCTGGCGTCGATCCACGTCATGACCTCGCTGACGGGATCGGCGCTGCTGGCGCTGGCGATAGATTTCGGCGAACTCGACGGCGAGGCGGCCTGGACCGCCGGCCATGTCGACGAGGACTGGCAGGCCGAGCACTGGGGCCAGGATGCGGAAGCCGTCGCGCGCCGCTCGGCCCGCAAGCGCGACATGCTGGCGGCCGTCAGCCTGCTTGAGGCGCTAAAGGTAGGCTTTGGGCAATAGACACTAGCCCAGCGTTTAAAAAAAACCCGGCGCGAGCAATCGCGCCGGGTTTTTCAATGGCCTGCGAAAAAAGCTTAGCTCTTGCGAGCCTGCTCCGCTTCCTCGATGGCGGCCTCGTGGTACCAGGCGTCGCCGAAATCCGTGCTGACATTGCGCAAAGAGGCAAGCTCTGCCGCGAACTTAGCCTTTTCGCTTAAATTTGAGGCAGAAGCGCGTGCTGCCGCCGGGAACATCAGGATCTTGGCCGAGGGACGGGTCGGAGTGATTTCCATTGCCGGTCTCCTTTCTTCTGCCGAACGATATCGATTCAACCTTTCCCTAAGATAGGTGCTGCAATCCATTTAAGCAATATGCCTATGGAAAGATCAGTATTTGCCTAAGATTTATGCAGTATCTGCTTTTGATTGATCTTGCCGCATTGCTTAGACGGCTTAGCTGGTTTGCCGGGCTGCCGGGTCATTTTTGCCGCACCTCTCAAGCCGAGAATGGCACGTGATTTGCATTTTAATGAACCGGCAGGTCGGCTGCTGGGTGGTTTGGCGCGCGCCGGCGTCATCCAGAAGTTCGGTTTATCAAGCAACGAGAGGTCAGAATGACGAAGTACAAGCTCGAGTATATTTGGCTCGATGGATACACCCCGGTTCCCAATCTTCGCGGCAAGACCCAGATCAAGGAATTCGCCGAATTCCCGACGCTGGAGCAGCTGCCGCTGTGGGGCTTCGACGGCTCTTCGACCATGCAGGCCGAGGGTCACAGCTCCGACTGCGTGCTGAAGCCGGTCGCCGTCTATCCGGATCCCGCGCGCATCAACGGCGCGCTCGTCATGTGCGAAGTGATGATGCCGGACGGCGTGACGCCGCATGCATCCAACAAGCGCGCCACCATCCTCGACGATGACGGCGCCTGGTTCGGCTTCGAGCAGGAGTATTTCTTCTACAAGGACGGCCGCCCGCTCGGCTTTCCCGAGAGCGGCTATCCCGCGCCGCAGGGTCCGTACTACACCGGCGTCGGCTATTCCAATGTCGGTTCCGTCGCGCGTCAGATCGTCGAGGAGCATCTCGACCAATGCCTTGCGGCCGGCATCAACCACGAGGGCATCAACGCCGAAGTGGCCAAGGGCCAGTGGGAATTCCAGATTTTCGGCAAGGGCTCCAAGAAGGCCGCCGACCAGATGTGGATGGCCCGCTACCTCTTGCAGCGCCTGACCGAGAAATACGGCATCGACATCGAGTACCACTGCAAGCCGCTGGGCGACACCGACTGGAACGGCTCGGGCATGCATGCCAACTTCTCGACCGCCTATATGCGCGAAGTCGGCGGCAAGGCCTATTTCGAAGCGCTGATGGCGGCATTCGACAAGAACCTGATGGACCATATCGCCGTCTACGGCCCAGACAACGACAAGCGCTTGACCGGCAAGCACGAGACCGCGCCGTGGAACAAGTTCAGCTACGGCATCGCGGACCGCGGCGCTTCGATCCGCGTGCCGCACTCCTTCATCAAGAACGACTACAAGGGCTATCTGGAAGACCGCCGTCCGAACTCGCAGGGCGACCCCTACCAGATCGCTTCGCAGATCCTGAAGACGATCGCCAGCGTCGACACGGCGCAGAAGAAGGCGGCGGCCTGAGCATTCCTCACGGCGTAGGCGCTCCGCGTCTGCGCCGTGACGCAGCTCTGTCATGTCGGTGGCGCTGGTGGCCTGGCTCTGACAACAGATGACATGAAAACCCCGGCGCTGCGACGCCGGGGTTTTTTATTGCTTAACCGATCCGGCTCAGATCGAATAATACACTTCGAATTTCGGTGGCGTCTAATATATGAACAAAAACAAGATACTTAGCAGACCGTCCGAACCACTCGACCCGGCTTCCGTACCACCAAAGTTTGGCTTTTCACGGTGAAAATTCACTCGCATCGCATAAGAGAAGGCGATGGGATCCCTCGCCTATTCGCGCTTGGCTCTTACAGCATAGATTAGTCCGGTGAAGGATGTCCGCCGAAAGAATCGCAACCACCAAGCCGATAAAAGACCATCCGTCCCGTTCCCAAGGATGTAGGCATACTCCAACACATCTGCCTCTGCGGACCTGTGCTCCATCGCGGCGAAGTGGTCGTCTGATATGGGCTCCCGTTGAACGTCGGCCACCACCTGATCATCCCGGATCGGGCGATCAAGCCCATGATGCCAAGAGAGACCACGAATGATCTTGCGGACGCTTCCCAAAACACGGGGGTCTTCGGCTGGATAGATGCGGTGGCGGTCGGGGCCAATATCTGGGGCAGGGCGCATAATCGCAAAAGCATCAACGGCACGACGGCGCCCGTCTTTCTCCGCTAGGGCCCGGCTCACCTTCCCGGACCACAACTCGTCGACCGTGCTATTCGTATCTCCCGCTAGGGTCAGGACCAAGCGAAAGTGAGCATCATCGTCGGCGGTGCCATTGTTACAGTCTTTGCATGCAGGGATTATGATCCTCTGAAATCGACTATTCGGGCGTGTTGGCGCATAGAGCGACTTTGGAACCACGTGCTCTCTAGTCGTCAGCCGATACTCTCCGCAGAGGCCGCAGTTAGCCCATTCTAGTTTATGGGCCATGGCGGCTAGTCCGCCTTCGGCCTCGCGAGATTGCAGGCCCGATGCACCAACCGGGCATTCGACGGGACGGTGGCCCCGCCCTTCCAATACTGGTCCACGTGATCGACCATGGCATCGTTGATAGACTTGATTTCGTTACCGCAGATGCGACACATGCTGTCTGTGTCGTAAAGCTCCTTCTTGAACGACAACGTGAACGCTCGTTTCGGATCGAGGCCGCTTGTGCTCGCCATGAGGGCGTCGAGTCGGTTCGTCCACGCGTCAAAGGCATACTTGATCTTCTTCGCGTCACCAGTGGATTTTGTGACGGCATCAAGCCAAAGCTGGTCCTGTAGGAGGTCCAGATATTCCTCGTGGATGGCGTCGGCGTTCTGCGCTATCTGAGCGCTGTCGAATGATGCGAGGGAAGTGGCGATCACTTGAAAGATCGATGCGTTTGGCTTTGGTGCCCACTCCCCACCGCCCTTGCGATCGATCTTGCGAATTCGGAAGGCATTGGACCCGAATACTGTGAATGAATTTCTCATCGCCCGTTTGAATCGCTTTTCGAAGTCGGCAAGCATCTCATCTGATGGGTTTCGGTAATTTTCAAAGAAGCGGTTCAGAAATGCTTTAATACCAGCAGTCGCCTGACTGTATTTTATCTGGTCGAACGCGAGGAATCGCAGGACTAAGTTTCGATCCAGCATGCGATCACTGAGATTTTTCATATTGATCGCTTTGTGGAAATCTGGATTGGCCGCGAGTTCACGCAGCTTCGTGTTCAGCTTCCCGCGATAGATACAGTTGCGAATCTCCATCTCATTGAGAGACATGCCGCCCGTATTGATCCGTTCAAAAGTAGAGAAACGCAAATCCTGACTTGTGTTTTCTGAAAGCTGAAAGCTTGTGATTACGGCATCTTCCAACTGAGATTGAAATTTTTGGTCTAGTTCGCCAAACTTCTTCCCGTTCAATTCCGAGAAGACCTCCAGTTCCTTTAGCCGGAACTTCCCCTCGAAAAAGTTGAAGATCGTTGTTAGGCGTTGAACGCCGTCGATGACCTCATACTTTTCGTCCTTCGTCCGGGATAGGAAGATCACCGGAATCGGGATCTGCATGAGTAGCGACTCGATGAGGAACGACGGTCGCTTGCCCTTCCAAACGTAGTCGCGCTGCCAGTCTGGATTGAGGTTCAGACGGCCTTGCTGGTAGAGGCGATGATAATGGATGAGAGGAAAGTCGCGGGCTTCCATGCTGGCGCGACGTTGCTTCTCCGGTATCTGCAACTGCCCTTCGTCTAACCCTTCTGCGTCATCGGTCTCGTCGTCGACTTCGACTTCCGCGCCAACCTCCAGTTCTTCGTCGTCTATCTCTTCCTTAACATCGGAAATCATGCAGCGGCGCTCCCCATTGTTCGGGGGAACTGTAACAGAAATCCTCGGGGAGGGAATTCATACTGGAGCCGGGGGCACTGCTTCAACCGGAGTGATCGCTTTGGTTTTTCCATATGTCGGCGTGCGGAAACCGCACGGCAATCTGCTGCTTCCCGTTCTTCGTCGGCGGAAACAGATGGCAGACGCACTCGGGGATATCCCGGATGTAGTTAGAGGTTCGCGGAACCGGGGTGCTTGTGGGATGTAGTCGGTGCACACATGGCGGTGTTCCGAAGGGTTCGCACCACCTTCCGCACCATTTTGGAAGTCTGGACCCCTTGATCTACAAGGGGTCCAGCGTTTCCAAGGCTTTCAGCCTCAGATCGAGTAATACATATCGTATTCGACCGGATGCGGGGTCATTTCGAAGCGCATCACCTCGGCCATCTTGAGCTCGATATAGCTGTCGATCTGGTCGTCGTCGAAGACGCCGCCGGCCTTCAGGAAGCCGCGGTCCTTGTCGAGGCTCTGCAGGGCTTCGCGCAGCGAGCCGCAGACGGTCGGGATCTTCTTCAACTCCTTCGGCGGCAGATCGTAGAGGTCCTTGTCCATCGGCTGGCCCGGATGGATCTTGTTCTTGATGCCGTCGAGGCCGGCCATCAGCATGGCGGCAAAGGCGAGGTAGGGGTTCGCGCCCGGATCGGGGAAGCGGACCTCGACACGCTTGGACTTCGGCGACGAGCCAAACGGAATGCGGCAGGAGGCCGAGCGGTTGCGCGCCGAATAGGCGAGCAGCACCGGCGCCTCATAGCCCGGCACCAGGCGCTTGTAGGAGTTGGTCAGCGGGTTGGTGAAGGCGTTGATCGCCTTGGCATGCTTGATGATGCCGCCGATATAGAACAGGCAGCTCTCGGACAGGCCGGCATATTCATTGCCGGCGAAGGTCGGCTTGCCGCCCTTCCAGATCGACTGGTGGACATGCATGCCCGAGCCGTTGTCGCCGAACACCGGCTTCGGCATGAAGGTGGCCGTCTTGCCATAGGCGTTGGCGACCTGGTGCACGACATACTTGTAGATCAGCATCTTGTCGGCGTTGCGGACCAGCGTGTCGAACTTGATGCCGAGCTCGTGCTGGGCGGCCGCGACCTCATGGTGATGCTTCTCGACGCGCACGCCCATTTCGGCGAGCACGGTCAGCATTTCCGAGCGCATGTCCTGCGCGGAGTCAATCGGCGGCACCGGGAAGTAGCCGCCCTTGATGCGCGGACGGTGGCCGAGATTGCCGGTCTCATAGTCGGTGTCGTCATTGGACGGCAGTTCGGTGGAGTCGAGCCTGAAGCCGGTGTTGTAAGGGTCGGCCTTGTACTTGACGTCGTCGAAGACGAAGAACTCGGCTTCCGGGCCGACGAAGATCTGGTCGCCGATGCCTTCCGCCTTCATATAGGCCTCGGCCTTCTTGGCGGTGCCGCGCGGGTCGCGGTTGTAGGACTCGCCCGAGATCGGGTCGAGGATGTCGCACAGGATGACCATCGTCGACTGCGCGAAGAACGGGTCCATATGCACCGTTTCAGGGTCGGGCATCAGCACCATGTCGGACTCGTTGATCGCCTTCCAGCCGGCGATCGAGGAGCCGTCGAACATGACGCCATCGGCAAACATGTCTTCCTCGACCTCGACGACATCCATCGTCACGTGCTGCAGCTTGCCCTTCGGATCGGTGAAGCGTAGATCGACGAATTTCACGTCGTTGTCCTTGATCTGCTTCATGATGTCTTTGGCTGTCGTCATGTCATTTCTTTCCTGTGTGGTGACGTTTCGAGGAGACGGTAATCTGAAATCAGAAACCTCAGACGGCGTCCATCCCTGTTTCGCCGGTGCGGATGCGCACGACCTCCTCGATATTGGAGACGAAGATCTTTCCGTCGCCGATACGGCCGGTCTGGGCCGCCTTGCGGATGGCCTCGATCGCGCCTTCGACCGCGTCGTCGCCTAGCACGACCTCGATCTTCACCTTGGGCAGAAAATCGACGACATATTCGGCACCGCGATAAAGTTCCGTATGGCCCTTCTGCCGGCCGAAACCCTTGGCTTCGGTAACGGTGATGCCTTGCAGCCCGGCCTCCTGAAGCGCTTCCTTCACTTCGTCTAGCTTGAACGGCTTGATGATCGCTTCGATCTTTTTCATGTAATAAGTGGCCTCCACTGCCAAAAAAGACGGGTTGTGAGCCCCGCTTGCGCCTCCTTCAAGCACGAACTGTGCCAATTGAGAGGGCTAGAAGCGGCATTACGCGATTTCAATGCCATGTCGCGCCGGGATGCAAATTCGCGTCATCCGCTGCATCGGATGCGTCATGGGCGCTCAGAACCTACACATTGCCAATCACTGCGTCCGCACAATAATAGGGCAGGAAGCACATTTCATAGGCACTTGCGCGCGGTGTTGGCTTTGTACGATGCATTGGCGGATCGTGTTGTCGCTTCGATGTTTGCCTCAAACCGAAAACTGGACAATGCTTGCGCAAATGCGGGTCGGCAATCCATGAGCAATGAACTTTTGTCTCCGGCCGAGATGGCCGAGGCCGATCGCCTGGCGATTGCGGCCGGGCCACTCGATGGCTTCGGCCTCATGCGGTGCGCCGGCGAGGCGGTCGCAGCCGTGGTGCTGGCTCGCTATCCCCAGGCGAGCCGCGTCCATGTCCTGTGCGGCCCCGGCAACAATGGCGGCGATGGCTACGTCGTCGCCGGCATTCTGAGGGACAGCGCCGTCGACGTCCTGGTTTGGGCATCCGGCCCGCCCAGGGCCGGCAGCGATGCGGCTCTGGCTGCTTCGCAGTGCCCGGTCAAGCCTCGTCCGCTGGCCGAGTTTGTTGCCGAGACGGGCTCGATCGTGGTCGACGCGCTCTATGGGGCAGGGCTGTCCAAGCCGCTCGCCGGCGATGCCGCGAGCGCGATCGACAGGGCGACGGAGCTGGGCCTGCCCGTCGTCGCGGTCGATCTGCCCTCGGGCGTTTCCGGCGCAAGTGGCGAAGTCCTCGGCCGCGCATTCCGCGCCATGGTCACGGTGACGTTCGCGCGCAAAAAGCCGGGGCATTTGTTGCTGCCGGGGCGCCAAATGTGCGGCGAAATCGTGCTTGCCGACATTGGCATCGGCGACGGCATCATTGCGCGGCTTGAACCACGAACCTTCGAAAATACCCCGCCGCTTTGGGTAGGGAAGTTCCCGGTTCCCGCCGTCGACGCGCACAAATACAAGCGCGGCCATGTCGTCGTTTTTTCGGGCGGGCCGAGCGCAACGGGTGCCGCGCGACTGTCGGCGCTGGCCGCAGCCAGAAGTGGGGCAGGGGCCGTGACCGTGCTTTCGCCGGCGAATGCCATGCAGGTGAATGCCGCGCATCTGACCTCCATCATGCTGCGCAAGGCCGACACCCTTGCCGACATGCAAGATTTCATAGGCGAGCGCCGGCCGTCGGCCTTTGCCCTCGGCCCGGGCTTTGGCGTCGGTGAAAAGGCGCGGGATTTTGCCCTTGCCGTACTAAGTGCAGGACGGCAAAGCGCCGCTGGCGGGATCGACGGGCTGGTGCTCGATGCCGACGGCATCACCTCGTTTCGCGACGCGCCTGAGCTGCTTTTCGAAGCCTCTCGCCTGCCGGATGCCCCCGCCCTGGTGCTGACCCCGCATGAGGGTGAATTCGCCAGGTTGTTTGCTGACATCGCCGGGGACAAGATCCTGTCCAAGCTGGCCAGGGCGCGCGCCGCTGCCGAGCGCGCCAACGCCGTCATCCTCTATAAAGGCGCCGACACGGTGATTGCTGCACCGGGTGGCAGGGCGGCAATCAACCGCAATGGCGCGCCGTGGCTGGCCACCGCCGGCTCCGGTGATGTGCTGGCAGGAATCATCGCTGGACTGTTGGCGCAAGGCATGCCGGCTTTCGAAGCTGCCTGCGCGGCTGTCTGGATCCACGCCGAGGCCGGCAGCCATTTCGGACCTGGGCTGATCGCCGAGGATCTGCCGTCGGCGCTGGTGCCGGTGCTGCGTGAGCTTGTCGACAGCGGCATCAGGGCCGCGCGATGAGCCTCCGGTCTGCTCTGCTCGCGACGATCGGATGGCGGTAGCGCACGGTGATCGAAGTTTTCGGTTCATGTCACCGTTTTCTCCGGCGTGACCGAAAGTACAATATGCGGATTTTCGGGCGAACTGCATTCTCACGACTTCGGAATTTCGGGCCGCTTTTTCCGTGTGTTACACGGGTGGGGGAGAGCGGACAGCCGGAGCGCATGCGCCGCATCGGTGACGGAACGACCAAGGTATTTGCCCAGGGAGGTTTCATGTCGGAAGTATCGTTGACGGTCAACGGGAAGCGGGTCAGCGGCGTCGCCGAAGACCGTACGCTGCTGGTTCATTTCCTGCGGGAGAATCTCGGCCTCACCGGCACGCATGTCGGGTGCGACACCTCGCAATGCGGCGCCTGCGTGGTCCATGTCGACGGCAAGGCGGTAAAGTCCTGCACGATGCTGGCGGTGCAAGCCTCGGGGTCGACGGTGCTGACGATCGAAGGTCTGGCCAACGGCGCCGACCTGCATCCGGTGCAGGCGGCGTTCAAGGAGCATCACGGGCTGCAATGCGGCTTCTGCACGCCGGGCATGATCATGGCGGCGACCGACATGATCAACCGCCACCCCGAAGGTCTCGACGAGGCTACGGTGCGCGTCGAGCTCGAAGGCAATATCTGCCGCTGCACCGGCTACCACAACATCGTCAAGGCGATCCTCGCCGCATCGGCGACGATGTCCAAGGGGGCGAAGGGCAAGGCAAAGCGGGCTGCTTGAAGTCAATGGTGAATAGTGAATGGTGAATAGTCTGGTTCAGGCTCCAATCTCCCACTAGCTCGCCATTCACTATTGACCATTCACCATTCACCGGGAGGAATTTCTGCGATGGGCATTGAAGGCGTTGGCGCTCGGGTGGCGCGCAAGGAAGACAAGAGGTTCATCACTGGCGCCGGCCGCTATGTCGACGACATGGTGGTTCCAGGCATGAAGCATGCGGCCTTCGTGCGCAGCCCGCACGCACATGCGCAGATCAAGAAGATCGACGTCAGACAAGCGCAAGGCATGCCCGGCGTCATCGGTGTTTTGACCGGCAAGGAGCTCAAGGCCGACGGCATCGGCAACCTCATCTGCGGCTGGATGATCCATTCCAAGGACGGCTCGCCGATGAAGATGGGGGCGTGGTCGCCGCTGGCCTTCGACAAGGTTCGCTATGTCGGCGACGCGGTGGTCGTCGTGGTCGCCGAAACCAAGGGCCAGGCGCGCGACGCGGCCGAAGCGGTCGACATCACCTACAAGGAATTGAAGGCGGTCGTCGATGCACCGAAGGCGCTCGAGAGGGGTGCGCCGCAGATCCATCCGGAAGCCGACAACAATCTGATTTTCGACTGGGAGCTCGGCGACGGCAAGGCGACCGATGCGGCGATCCAGGCCGCTGCCCATGTCACCCGCATGAAGATCGTCAACAACCGCCTGGTGCCCAACGCCATGGAGCCGCGCGCGGCGCTTGGCCATTACGACAAGGCGGAGGACCACTACACCTGCTGGACGACCTCGCAGAATCCCCATGTCGCCCGGCTGGTGATGAGCGCCTTCTACAATGTCGCACCGGAAAACAAGCTGCGTGTCATCGCGCCTGATGTCGGCGGCGGCTTCGGCTCGAAGATCTACATCTATCCCGAAGAGATCGTCTGCCTGTGGGCGTCGAAGAAGACCGGCGTGCCGGTCAAATGGGTGGCCGACCGCACCGAGAGCTTTCTCACCGACGCCCATGGCCGCGACCATGTCTCGACCGTGGAAATGGGCTTCGACAAGAACAACAGGATAACCGGGCTGAAGGTCGACACGATCGCCAATCTTGGCGCCTACATGTCACTCTTCTCGTCCTGCGTGCCGACCTATCTCTACGCGACGCTGCTGTCAGGCCAGTACGATATTCCGGCAATCCACGCCAATGTGCGCGCCGTCTACACCAACACGGCGCCGGTCGACGCCTATCGCGGGGCAGGGCGGCCGGAAGCCACCTATCTGCTCGAACGCACGATGGAGACGGCAGCCCGCGAGCTCGGCGTGTCGCCAGCCGAGCTTCGGCGAAAAAACTTCATCACGTCCTTCCCGCACCAGACGCCGGTTATCATGAACTATGACGCGGGCGACTACGCGGCCTCGCTCGATGCGGCGATGAAGGCTTCCGACTATGCCGGCTTTGCAGCGCGCAAGACGGCTGCCGCCAAGAAAGGGAAACTGCGCGGCATCGGCATGAGCAACTACATCGAGGCCTGCGGCCTCGCGCCGTCGGCGGCTGTCGGCAGCCTTGGCGCCGGCGTTGGCCTGTGGGAGAGCGCTGAGGTGCGGGTGAACGCGGTCGGTACGATCGAAGTGCTGACCGGCTCGCATAGTCATGGCCAGGGCCATGAGACGACCTTCGCGCAACTGGTCAACCAGCGTTTCGGCGTGCCGATAGACAGCGTTTCGATCGTCCATGGCGACACCGACAAGGTGCAGATGGGCATGGGCACCTATGGCTCGCGCTCGGGTGCGGTCGGCATGTCGGCCGTCGCCAAGGCGCTCGACAAGGTCGAGGCCAAAGCCAAAAAGATCGCAGCCCATCTGCTTGAGGCCGACGAGGGCGACATCGTTATCGAAGACGGCACGCTGAAGGTGGCGGGCACGGACAAGAGCGTGCCGTGGTTCCAGATGGCGCTCGCCGCCTACACCGCCCATAATCTGCCAGGAGGCATGGAGCCAGGGCTGAAGGAAACGGCGTTCTACGATCCGTCGAACTTCACCTTTCCGGCCGGGTGCTACATCTGCGAGGTCGAGATCGATCCGGAGACCGGCACGACCGAGATCATCCAGTTCGTCGCCGCCGACGACTTCGGCAACATCATCAATCCGATGATCGTCGAGGGCCAGGTGCATGGCGGCATCGCGCAAGGCATCGGCCAGGCACTGCTGGAAGGGGCCTTCTACGATGCCAGCGGCCAGCTGCTGACGGCGAGTTACATGGACTACACCATGCCGCGCGCAAGCGACCTGCCGTCGTTCAAGGTCTCGACCTCGAACACGCCGTGCCCGGGCAATCCGCTCGGCATCAAGGGCTGTGGCGAAGCCGGTGCCATCGGCTCACCGCCGGCGGTGATCAACGCCATTACCGACGCCATCGGCGTTACCGATATCGCGATGCCGGCATCGCCGTCCACGGTCTGGGCGGCGATCCGGGCGGCGACGAAGCACTGAGGGGGAACAACCATGTATTCAGTCAACTACCACCGTGCCGCCTCGGTCACCGATGCAGCCAAGCTGGTCAAGAACGGCGATGCGAAGCTGTTATCGGGCGGCATGACGCTGATCCCCGCGATGAAGACGCGGCTGGCCGCCCCCTCCGATCTCGTCGACCTGTCGCGGATCAAGGACCTGCAAGGCGTCAAGGTGTCAGGCAAGACCATCACCATCGGCGCCGGCACCACGCATTATGAAGTCGCCAGCGACGAGAAGCTGAAAAAGGCTTGCCCGGCGCTTGCCCATCTGGCGTCGCTGATCGGCGATCCGGCGGTGCGCCACAAGGGAACGATCGGCGGCTCGATCGCCAACAACGATCCGGCCGCCGACTATCCGGCAGCGCTGCTGGCGCTCGACGCCACCATCGTCACCAACAAGCGTGAGATCGCCGCCGACAAGTTCTTCAAAGGCCTGTTCGAGACGGCACTGAAGGACGGCGAGATCGTCACGGCGGTGACCTTCACCGCGCCTGCCAAGGCTGCCTATGAGAAGTTCCGCAACCCCGCCTCGCGCTATGCGATCGTCGGCGTGTTCGTGGCCAAGGGCAAGGATGGCGTCAGGGTTGCCGTCACCGGGGCCGGCGACGACGGCGTCTTCCGCTCGAAGGAGATCGAGGCAGCGCTGGCCAGGAATTTTGCCGCTGCGGCGCTGGACGGCATGATAGTGCCGGCGAAGAATTTGATGAGCGACATCCATGCTTCGGCTGACTATCGCGCCAATCTGATCGCGGTGATGGCCAAGCGCGCGGTGGCCGCCGCCAACGCCTGACGTCAGCCGGGTTCTGACGCAATAGGGGGTCCCTTGAGGTGGCCCCTTTTTGGATATTTGTTTTATGCAATTCCCCGGGGAAAGCGCTATGCGCTTTTCTCGGGAAAACTGCTGCGCACTTTCCTGGAATTGCGTCGGCGACGATCTCGCACTTGCACAAGGTGATATTGCACTGCAATATGCCGACCAAACGCGAGCCGGGTTCGGAGTCTTCACCTGCAGCCCTTTTCGCATCATTCAATGCGAAGGGAGCCGGTATGACGGACATCTCCGCGACGCATGTCGTTCCGTCCCGATCCGCCGCCGACACTGCGTCGAGAACAAGGCTGGCCTATCTCGACGGATGGCGCGGCCTGTCGATAGCACTGGTGCTGATCGGCCACTTCTTTCCCGTTCCCGGCATAAATCTCGGCGTCATGGGCGTCGAGTTCTTCTTTGTGCTCAGTGGCCGGCTAATGGCTGAGATCCTGTTTATCGAGCGTTATCCGCTGAAGAAATTCTTCAAGCGTCGGTTCTCGCGCATCTACCCGGCGCTGCTGGTTTTCGTCGTCGTCTCGATGATTGCCTTGTCAGGCACCTTCATCGCCTTCAAATGGAAGGCGGCGCTGACGGCACTGACGTTTACCTATAATTATGCTGGAATTCTCTTCACCCGGGCCGGCGCGCTGGATCATATCTGGTCGCTCTGCGTCGAAGAACATACCTATGTCATCCTGGCGCTGATCAGCTTCGTCGTCTCGGGGCGTAGCCGCGTCATCGCGCTGCTCGGCGCGCTCTCGGTGCTCGCCATGGCGAATGGCGCCATTTCTTACTGGGCCTTCGGCATGGCCTACGAAGCCACCTATTGGCGAACCGACGTGCACATCGCCTCGATCCTGCTGTCGGCGGTGATTTGCCTGCTCAAGGCAGACGACAGGCTGCCGGCCTTGTTCAGGGGTCCGCATGTCGCCCTTGTGGCATCCGCTGCGGCGGTCCTTCTGTTCATTGATCCGGTGCCGACGCCGATCCACTATCTTGTGGCCGTGCCGCTGCTGGCGTTTGCGGTCAATTCGCTCGACTTCAGCGCTCGTTACCTGACAGGATTCTTGTCCTCCCGGCCGATGGCAATGCTCGGGCTGTGGTCATATTCGCTCTATCTGTGGCAGCAGCCCTTCTACAAATTCGTCTATTCGCAGGGCAGTGCGCCGCTGCCCATGCTGGCCGGCGTGTTCGCCTGCGCGCTGTGCAGCTATTACATCGTCGAAAAGCCGGCCCGCGCCTGGCTGAACCGCAACTGGTAGTACCGGCTCAGGCCGTCATCTTTCTCTCGTAGTAGCGCACGGCCTTCTTGCCGCCATGGATCACCGCGTCGCCGACTTCGACAAAGCCGAGCGCCGCGTGAAAGGCGTCCGAGGCGGGATTGGGCGGCTCGGCATTGACCTCGCAAGTGACGATGGTCTGGCCGGCACGCGCAACCTGGTCGAACAGATCCTCATACAGCCGGCGGGCGTGGCCGCGGCCGCGCGCGTGGCCGGCGACGACGACGCGGTCGACATAGACGAAGCGTTTGTAGCGTTCGCGGAACCACAGGAAATTCGGGCTGTCATAGTTGGCGTCCTGGTCGAAAGTCATGATGAAGGCTTGGAGCGCGCCGATGCGGCGCGCATAGAATGCCTCGCCGAGAAGGAAGGACAGGCGCTCAGCTTCGAGCCATGACAGTTCGGCCGCATGCTCGTTGTTGAGAGCGAGGATGGCGGGTTCGTCCTCAGGCGCAACCCTGGCAATCGGCGAGCGCATATTTGTCATCACGCCCTAACCGCCGCGATCGTCGCTGCCACCAGCGCTCCGTCGGTGACGGTGGTGCGATACTCGCGATCGAGGTCGTCACCGCCCATGCCGACATGGGGATTTCGGTAGCGCATGGTGCTTGGCACGTCCTTGAGTGCGGCGAAATGCATTTCCGTCAGCCGGGTTGTTCCCGCCACCTCGGCAATGTTGTCGGGGGCGAGCGCGCCGCAGCCGAGAATGATGATGCGGTCGCCGGCCTGCCGCACGAGGTCCGCCAGCAGCGCCGCTCCTTGCCGCGCCGTGTCGCGCTGGCCGCTGGTCAGCACCCGGCCGACCTTGCAGCGGATCAGCGCTTCCAGCGCCTCGTTCGGATCGCGCGTCATGTCGAAGGCGCGATGGCAGGTGACGTTCAAAGGCTCGGCCGCCCGCACCAGTTCGCTCATGCGTTTTTCGTCGATGGTGCCGTCGGCGTTCAGGCAGCCGACGACGACACCGGCCACGCCGAGCTCGCGGAGCGCGCGCACATCGGCAAGCATCGAGCCATATTCGGTATCGCTATAAAGGAAGTCGCCGCCACGCGGCCGCACGATGACATGGAACGGGATCGTCGCCAGTTCGAGGGCCGCGCGGACAGTGCCGAGGCTTGGCGTGATGCCGCCTTCGACCAGGCTGGCGCACAGCTCGACCCGGTCGGCGCCGGCTGCCTGTGCGGTGAGCAGCCCGTCTATTCCTTCGACGCAGATTTCGATCAAGGGCAGGCGAGGACGTTCGATGTCGGTCACGGGGCGGTCCACTGATAGTTAGACATCGCGCAGCCCTAGCATCGGCTCCGTTGCCGCGAAAGCTGCAACCATTGGCTAAAGGCTCCAATTGTCGCTGCAGCTAGGCAATAGGGCCTTGGCGCTCTCGATGGTAAGGCGCTTTTGCTATACATGCGTAACTTCGACAGGAGGGCTCGCCATGAGCACGCTTACCATTACCGCCAAAGGGCAGGTCACGCTGCGCAAGGATATTTTGAAGCATCTGGGTGTTCGTCCGGGCGAGAAAATTGTCGTGGACAAGCTTCCCGATGGCCGGATCGAGGTGAAGGCCGCGCTGCCTTCAGGAAAGATCTTGGATGTTTTCGACTTCCTGGACAGGAAGGGTGGCCCATCCCTGTCGATCGAGGAAATGAACGCCATCGCCACACGAGGCTGGGCCGGCAAGCAGTGAAGATCACTCCCGACACCAACGTACTCGTTCGGGCTATTAAGGGTGACGACGAGCGATCCCATCCGTCTTCTACCCTAGAAAATGCGGAGCGGAACGGGGATCAGAAGCGGGCAGCTATTGACGCAGCACCGTGTTCTTGGTGCCTTCTTCAACCTGGTCGATCACCAGCAGCTTGACCGGATCGGTACCGACATTAATGGCCTGGTGCCACTGGCCGATCATCTCCACGATGAAATCGCCTGTCTTGTAGGTGTTGCTTTTGCCGGTCTCGACATTGGTGACCTGAAGCGTCCCGGCCATCACATAGGCGTAGCGAGGGAAGGGGTGCTTGTGGACCGGCAAGGTCGCACCCGCCGCGATGTCGTAAGTCGAGACCAGGACCTGGACATTTTTCTGCGGCAGCGTGATCGGCTGGCCGGACGCCGTTTCCGCGCGTGAGGCAAGCGGCGTTACGACCACCGGCATCCCGCTGCTGTCCAGCGCCTGAGCGACGTCTGCAAATAGCGCGGCCGCGAGCAGCAGCGTCATTGATGCCAGGATGTTTCGCATGGTTCCTCCCTGCGTCACCATCGCGCGGCAAGCATCCGCGCGCAAGTAGTGTTCAGCCGGCTCTGCGGAACATTCCTGGCGACATGCCGTGCGCGACGCGGAAGGCGCGGGTGAGATGGCTCTGGTCAGCGAAACCCGCCGCAAGGGCGGCATCGGCGAGGCCGAGGCCCTGCTCGATCAAGAGGTGGGCGCGGCGTAATCTCCGGTCGCGGATATAGGCCGCGGGTGTCAGCCCAATCGTCTTCTTGAAATCCCGGATAACCTGGAACCGGGTGACACGCGCGGCGTCGGCGAGCCGCTGGAGGTCGAGCGGCGAGCCAAGCCTGCTTTCGATCAGTTCCTCGTAGACAGGGAATCGCCGCCGCCATCCCGCGCTTTCGACCTCCTCGACCCGCCCGTTCCAGTCGCCGTGCCGAACGATGAGACGCCCCAACGCGGCGAGCAGGGACGCCTCGGCTTTCGTTGCGTCCTGGGATGTCGAGCCTTCATGCGCCGCCGCCAGCCTTGCTGCGAGATGATGGTCCTCGATGATTGCGCGCGAGAAAACCGGGGCGCGATCCCGGCCCAGCTCGCGGGCGAGCGCCGTCATCAGCGGCACGGTGGGATAAAAGGTCCGGTAGGCCCAGCCCTCATCCGCGCCCTGTTCCCCGTCATGCCACTCCTCGGGATTGACGATGGCGACGGTGCCGGCGGGGGCGATGACATTGCGGCGCCCGATGCGGATGCGCTCGCAGCCAGCGGTGATCAGGGCGATCACATAGGTCGGGTGTGTGTGCAACTCGTAACGATGCCGCGTGAAGCGCGCCTTGAACAGGCCAAGGTCGGGGAAGCAAGGATGGCGCCAGTATTTGCTGGTTTCGGTCGCGTGCACGTCTTTCTTCCTGGGTGCGGTCAATCTGGTTCAAGACGCCCCTTGTCCGGCCTTCTATTCCAGAGCGATGCCAAGGAGCGGACCATGACCGCCCTTTGCCATCATGGAAGGAAAATATCATGCTGCACAATGATCCCATCGCCGCGCTGACGCCAGAGGTCATCGAATGGCAGCGCCATATCCATGCCAATCCCGAACTCGGGTTCAACGAGCAAGAAACGGCACGCTTCGTCGCCGAAAAACTGCGCGCCTTCGGCTTCGAGGAGGTGCATGAGGGGATCGGCGGCACCGGGGTTGTCGGCGTCTTGCGCAGCGGCACCAGCGCACGCGCCATCGGTCTTCGTGCCGAACTGGACGCGCTTCCGGTCGTGGAGAGGACCGACTTGCCCCATGCCTCCAGGAATCCGGGCGTGATGCATGCCTGCGGCCATGACGGCCATATCGCCATGCTGCTCGGCGCCGCCAGGCTGCTCAGCCAATCGCGCGCCTTCGACGGCACCGTCTGCTTCGTCTTCCAGCCGGCCGAGGAAAACGAAGGCGGCAGCATGCGCATGATCGAGGACGGCCTGTTCAAGCGGTTCCCGGTCGAGGCGATGTATGCCGTGCACAATTGGCCGGGCGTCAGGCTGGGGACGATCGCGGCGCGCGTCGGACCGCAGATGGCGGCCGTCGACACTTTCGAACTGACCTTCGAAGGTCTCGGCGCGCACGCCGCCATGCCGCAACTCGGCGATGATCCGATTCTCGCCGCCGGCGCCTTTGTCCAGGCCGTCCAGCGCATCGTCAGCCGCTCGGTCGATCCGCAGAGCGCGCTTGTCGTCAGTCTCACGCAGATCCATGGCGGCAATGTCGGCAACATCGTGCCGGGTAAGGTCTGGTTGCAAGGCACCTGCCGCTTTTTCGAGCCCGGCCATTCCGATCACTGCGAGCGGCTGATCGGCGAGATCGCCCGGGGTGTTGCCACGGCGCATTCGCTCAACGCAACGCTCGACTACAAGAAGGGCTATCCGCCGCTGATCAACACGGCGGACGCCACGGCCCGCGCTATCGAGGCGGCTGCCGTCACCGTCGGCAGGGAGAACGTCTCGACGGAGTTCAGCCCGAGCCTCGGCTGCGAGGATTTCGCCTTCATGGTTCGCGAGGCAGGCGGCTGCTACGCCTGGATCGGCGTCGGCGATGTCGGCCCCCGCGAGGGGCTGCATGGCGATCGCTACGTCTTCAACGACGAGATCGTGCCGACCGTGCTGCGCTACTACCTCAATCTGGTCGAGCAGACGCTTCCCGGCAAAACACCAGAGGCGGCGAGATGAGCAGGATTTCCTGCCGCCGCAGTCACCATGCTGGGAAGGTGGCCGGCGCCACTGTGGGGGGCGTTGGGGTAGGTTGCCTGATGGGCGCCGGCCAGGCGGAAATCAATCCGCACGGAAAGGAAGGTAGCAAATGTCACCGGTCAGGGTATTGCGTGATCGCGGAAGGTGGCAGCCCGGTCCATCAGGGGACTTGCGCGATCAACCCAGTCTTGCTGCTATCTGGCACGGCTTGCACCGGCTTAAAAATGCCTGGGATCACCCGGTTCGTCGATGAGCCGAAACATTGTTTCCGTCCTCGGCGGCCTCGTCTTGGCCGACCCACCTTTGCGATGATTCCGGCGGCAGTTCGAAGAGGCTGGCGCCGCCCACCGGCTCCCGCTCGACATAGCCGATTATTCCAAACCATCTCGCGACGTCAGGTCCTTGGAGCCAACTGGTTGAGTGAATGGGCAAGTTGCCGGCAAGCGCCTGGATTTGGCGAATGTGCCGCTTGCAGAAGCGGATGGTCGCGGCGCTGAAGAAATCCTCGCGCGCGGCGAACAATGTAACCGCGGCGTCGCTATGCTCATGCCAGGCGATGATCGCGACGGTCTTGTCATCCTGAACAAGCGCGTGGGCGCGACCTTCCTTGAGGTTCATCATCAGATTGTCGTACGCGATCTTGGGATCCTTGCCGGCCGCGACATACTCGTCGGACATGCGCTTCGACAGATCACGAAAAACGTCTTCCAGATCGCCGACCGTGGCGGTGCGTGCTTTCATCTCTCCTCCTGAAGCCCGACAGGGAGTTTGCCCTATGGATGCCGGATCACCAAGCAAATCCAATTCACATCTGGCCGAACGCGAGCAATCTGGTTTCGCTGGCGAGACGCACTCGGGGTGGCGTGATACCCACGGCATGGCGGAACGCTCGATGGTCAGAGCCGGTAGGCAGGCGCTTTTTGTTAGCTCGGTCGCTCCATTGATTCTGGCTTTCCTTACGCCAAAACCATGTTGACCGGCCGTCGAGGCGAATAGGGCAGGGCTGGTGCGTAGCCAAAGCGCATAATTATGTCGGGCCGCCTTGTTTCACCAACCAGTCCTGCCATTTCAGGACGCAGACGGGTGACCTCGGCCGGCTGGTTGATGAACGCAAGCTTCATCCCGAGACTTGTCCCCATGAGCGCGAAGCGCTGGCATGCTTGCCCGACCCTGATCCAATGCTCTCGATCCTCCCGATCGCCAACGAAGACCGCGATTCCAGCGGAGGAGTCGATGTGACGCGCGTATTTCTCCCCTTCAGATCTTGCATCGAAGAGGTTGTCGAATGCGAGCCTTCCCAAGGCCGTGGGTATCGAGGGGTTGCCGGTTGCGGCCGAGAAGAGGCCATCGCCCGAAGCCATGGCGCTGCGGGGGTTGAAACGAAGCCAGTGCTTGAGTTCGGCCATGAAGGCGGGATCGGCCATCTGGTCGTCGTTGCCGGCCACAACCAGATCGCGTACCCTGCCGATCCTCGCGCGATCGACGACGAGGATCAGCTTGACGCCCGAAATGGCGGCGGCTCGTTCGAGCAACGTCAGGTCGGCGGTCGAAACGGAGCGGCGGTCATATTCGCTGCGGGTCGACTGGCGCTTCGCAATGGCGGGGAGCAGCGGCTCCTGTCTCGCCGGCCCAGTGACAAACTCATAGCGGATGCTGCCGTCCGGCGCGATGGCGGTTTCACCGGGGCGCCCCGACGATGCGGCCGCAATAGCGAGATTTGCCGCCGCGCAGCCGAGGCTGACGAACAGGTGGTGGTCATCAGGATCGACCGCAGGCGTTCTTCTCGACAAGTCCGGCAGGATTTCGATCACGCGATCCTTCGCGCGGAAGTACCAGGGCTGCGTATTGTGGCTGTTGGCGGCGAGACTGGCGTAGCGCACGACATCGCCGATGTCAGGGAGCGTCAGGTCGCTTCGAAGGCGAGCGGTGTAGGCTTCATACTCGGCCGCCGAGCCGACCGAGGTCTTCCAGGCCACCGCGCCAACGCCAGCTACCACAAACGTGGCGCCAGCACCCACCATCAAGCTCCGCCTGTTCATCGCCCACCTGTGTCGGTAGATGGAGAACAAGAGCCATGCCTTGCCGCGGCGATCATTGATCCCGGTCAATTGGTTGAAGGCTCGGTCATCGCATTCGGCTTCAGTGTGGCGGTCGCGAATGCGCAAGCTCGTCGAACTGCCCGCCAGATCGATGGCGTGGCATCTGCGTGGACGCCGATTGTCAAGGTTGCGGACCTTATCGTGCCGTCGAGCGCGTGGCGGCTTGATCCGACCAATGGTAGTCGGGAAGTCGCAGTGTGTCGATGATGTCCCGGCCGACGGCGAACCTCGCCAATCCCGGAATCGCGAACGTTCTTATCACCTGATTGCGAAACCACAGACCCCCACGGGTCTTGGGAGCAAGAGCGGCGGCAAAGCGCTCGGCGCCCCGCTGCTTCGTGCTGATATAAGCGCGCAACAGCGCCTCGTATCTGGTGAAGGCTTCTTCGTAATGTCCGTCGGCATTGGCAAGCTCACCGGCCAGCACATAGGCTGAGATCATTGCAAGAGCCGAGCCCTGGCCGGCTGCCAGGGATACGCAGAAGGCGGCATCGCCGATGAGGGCGACGCGGTCCTGCGACCAGCTTTCCATCTTGATCTGGCTGACCCGGTCGAAATAGAGGTCCGGCGTGCGGTCCAGTTCGTCGAGGATGCGCGGGCATTCCCAGCCGTCGCCGCGATAGCGCTCGCGCAGCATTGCCTTCTGCTGGTCGGGCGTCGCCGGAAGCGCATCGCTTTCCGCGGCAAAGACGAACAGGAAGAGCATTCGATCGTTGTCCAGCGTGAAGCGCCCGACCATCCGTCCGGGTTGCCCATACATCAGATAGACATTCTCGTCGCGCGGACGGTAACTGCTGACCTCGAACGCCGCGAACAGGTAGCCAAGGTGCTTTTCGAACCGGGCCTGCGGCCCGAACGCAAGCTCGCGAACCCGCGAATGCAAACCGTCCGCGCCGATCACCAGATCGAAACGGCGTTCGCCCGTGTGCTTCAGTTGAACCCGCACACCGTCCGCCGACTGATGCAGGCCGGCGATCTCGTCGCCGAATATGACTTCCGCGGTGCCTTCGATCTTGTCGAACAGCAATCGCGAGAGGTCGCTGCGTCCGAGCGTCACATAACGCCCGCCGGTCAGTTCGCCCAAGACATCGGTGCCAAAGCCGGTGACGCGCTCACCCCGATCGTCGATGATCCGCAACTCCCGCATGTGATAGCCGATGCGGTTGATTTCCCCGGCCAGACCCATGCGCTCGGCAATGTCGTAACCAAGCCCCCAGAAGTCGATGACGTAGCCGCCGGTGCGCAGGGCGGGAGCGCGCTCGACCAGGGTTGGTTCGAACCCGCCCGCTTTCAGCCAGAAGGCCAGCGTCGGCCCGGCGATCCCCGCGCCCGAGATCAATACCGATTTGTTGTTCATGGCTGAAAAAGCTAGTCGCCGCGACGGTAGGGGCAAGGGCCGGGCCGACCGGGCGAAACTCACTTTATCGTGGGAAAACGCCGCAACCTTGCGTCATGACGGGGAACGGACCCTGAAAAACTTGGCTCCCCGGGCCGGATTCGAACCAGCGACCAACCGGTTAACAGCCGGTTGCTCTACCACTGAGCTACCGGGGAACAGAGGCTCTCATGTGAGTGGCGCAGCCTATAGCAAACCCGTTTCGGCTTTGCAAAGAAGCATTTCGTATTTTTTCGATGCTTTTTCGGGCGGCGATTTCTCGCAATCGCGTGTTTGCGCCCTCATATGAGCCGTCCGGCGGAGAGGGCGGAACCGAAAAGGCGGTTGCGGCTTTCGTCTGCTGGTGTCTTTATTTCGTCCGAGCGGATCATCAACCAGACATGAGCGCAACAAGCGACAATCAAGTGCCGGCGCGGAAAATATCGGTCTTTGGCCGCGAGTTCAAAATGCCGCGCTCGCGCGGCCGCAGGATCGCGATCGGGGCCGTCCTGATCTTCGGCGGCATTCTCGGCTTCCTGCCCGTCCTGGGTTTCTGGATGATTCCGATCGGATTGCTGGTGCTCTCCTACGAGTTTGCCTTGGTGCGCCGCCACAGGCGCCGATTCGTCGTCTGGTGGGAACGACGG
>NZ_NWQG01000170.1:0-7897 GCF_002529485.1 Mesorhizobium sanjuanii | reverse complement strand
CCTCTGAAGAAGCTGGCACGATTTCACCACGGCTGGTGCGCTGAGCGTAGCGCCAAGTCCTGGCAAATCTCCTTGAGCGTGGTGAAACCTGCTGCCCACCTGACGCGAGGTTCAGGTTCAGGGCTTCCCTTCGCCATATTTGGTGTTTAACAATTGTCTAATATACTAATCGTAATATGCGTATCGACGCACGGCAAATTGAGACACGGGCACGATGGCCCAGGGGAAACCGTCCGGAATGCACCATGGCCGCTTGACGCCATTTTCGCCGCAACCTATTGGAACCGGGTGGAACGCCGGGAGCAATGAGGCCTCGTGGCGGAGTGGTTACGCAGAGGACTGCAAATCCTTGCACCCCGGTTCGATTCCGGGCGAGGCCTCCAGGCGCCCAAGCTCTCGCGCGCCAGCGCCAGGGGCCAGGGTTCCTGTCGAAACGAGCGGCGCTTCCTGGCGCGGCAAATGGATTGGTTGGATGATGAGCGCTGATTTTGCCGAACGCCGGGTGAAGATGGTCGATGGCCAGATCCGCACCACCGACGTGACCAGCGCACCACTCATCGATGCCATGCTTTCCGTGCCGCGCGAGGCCTTTGTGGCCCCCGGCCAGAGCGCTCTTGCCTATATCGACGAGGACATCCGCATTGCCGATGGAGCGGATGGCCCGCGCTATCTCATGGAACCTTCGCCGCTGGCCAAGTTGCTGCAACTGGCCGAGATCGTTCCGACTGATTCGGCACTCGATGTCGGCTGCGGCACCGGCTACGCGTCGGCGATCCTGTCGCGGCTGGCAAAGTCCGTCGTTGCGCTGGAAAGCGATTCGACGCTGGCCGAGACCGCGATGTCGACGCTTTCGACGCTGGGCTGCGACAATGTCACCGTGATCAAGGGCCTGCTGCCGGAAGGCCATGCGGCGGCGGCGCCATATGACGTCATCTTCATCGGCGGCAGTGTCGGCAAGGTGCCGGCGCCGCTGCTTGACCAGCTTGCGGAAGGCGGACGTCTTGTCGCGGTTGAAGGTCAGGGAAATTCGGGCGTGGCCCGTTTATTTGTTAAAACCGGGGGTATTGTGACAGGAAGACGCGCATTTAATGCGGCAATAAAGCCACTACCCGGATTTGAACGCACTCATGCGTTTGAATTCTGAGTGGTTTTGCCTTGCAGCAAAGGCGTTGTCATGATCGCTTGCGTTTGAACAATCGTTGTTGATCAGCATAACCGGGCATTCTGGGGGCTATCAGCGGGGGAACGATGAAAACGCGGCGCTGGCTGATCAGAAAGAGAAGCTGGCGTTGCGCGGTTCCCGTGCAAAACGAATGAGGGAATATAACGTGCCGTCTGTACGCAAGAGCCTTTTTGCCGCCATCCTTGTCTCCGCGACCGCGCTTTCTCCGCTGGCCGCCTCGGCGGAAACCATTCTCGGCGCGCTTTCAAAGGCCTATCAGAACAATTCGCAGCTGAATTCGGCCCGCGCCGGCGTCCGTGTCACCGACGAGGGCGTCGCCATCGCCAAGTCCGGCTGGCGCCCCACCATCAATGGCTCCGCGAGCATCGACTATTCCAGCAGCCACCTCAACGGTTCGAACCGAAGCGTGGCCTTGACCACGGGCAACTTCGGCATCCAGATCGATCAAACCTTGTTCGACGGCTTTCAGACCAGGAACAATGTCGCTGCCGCCGAAGCCCAGGTCCGTGCCTCGTTCGAAAACCTGCGCAATACCGAAGAGAATATCCTATTCAACGCGGCAAGCGCCTACATGGACGTCATACGCGACCGGCAAATCGCGGTGCTGACCGAACAGAACCTGCAGTTCCTGACCGAGCAGGCACGCGCGGCACGCTCGCGCTTCGAGGTCGGTGAGGGCACGCGCACCGACGTCGCGCAGGCGGATGCATCGCGCGCGTCTGCCGTGGCGCAGTTGAGTGCTGCCCGCGCCCAGGCTTTGGCAAGCGCGGCGCTCTATCACCAGATCGTCGGCGACGAACCGGGCAAGCTTAAAGGTGCGTCACCATTGTCGAAGCTGTTGCCACGGAGCCTCGATGCCGCGATCGCGATCGCTGCGAACGAGCATCCGGCCATCCTTTCTACCCAGCATCTGGTCGACGCGGCCGCGTTTTCGGTGAAATCGGCAGAAGGTGCGCTGCTGCCGCAGCTTTCCGCTTCCGCCGGTGTTTCGAGCGCCTATCGCAACACTGTACCGGGCGCCTTTGCGACGCAGGATGGCACGACGAATTCGGCCAGTGTTGGCGCAACGCTGACCATACCGATCTATTCGGGTGGGCGGACTTCGGCGATCGTGCGCCAGAACAAGGAATCGCTCAGCCAGGCGCGGATCGAGGTTGACGTCAACCGCGACCAGGTGCGCCAGGCCGTGGCCTCGGCATGGTCGCAATACACTGCCGCGCAGCAAAACGTTGCGGCCAACAAGCAAGTGATCGACGCCTCGATACTGGCGCTGAACGGCGTCATCGAGGAACGTAATGTCGGCCAGCGCACGACGCTCGACGTCCTTAACGCGCAGGCGACTGTCATCACCGCCAAGATCAACCAGGCCAATTCCGAACACGATGTGGTGGTAGCGAGCTACGCCATCCTCTCGGCCATCGGTCGCCTGTCGACCGAGCGTCTCGCCCTTCAGGTGACCAAATATCGGCCGGAAGAGCATTACAATGCGGTCAAGGACAAGTGGATCGGCCTGCGCACGCCGGATGGCCGCTGATTTCGTCGGCGGTTTAGATCTGCCCACGACCGCAAAAGTCGGTTGGATCACTATCACTTGTTAATCAAGGCATTGGAGCCCGCGCGTCGGAAGGACGCGCGGGCTCTAGGCTGTTGAAATCCAAGACGCCGTCAGATTGGGGATTCTCCCAAGGCGATCCGTGGGTTACGCTGTCTGCATGATTCGCAACCGGCTTTGACCGGTTGGGAAATCTGCAAGGTGTCACAAGGGCGGCGGATGTGACGATGGCGACGGCAAGCAGCGTACAGCGCGAACCTTCCATGGAAGAAATACTGGCTTCCATCAGAAGGATCATTGAGGACAGCGACACCGGGCGCAAGCAGCCGGGCGACGCGGATGACCTGTTGCAGGATTTGGGGTCTGTTCCCGTGCCGGCGGCGGCAAGCAAGGCGCCATCGGAGGCACGCGGCGCGTGGCCCGAGGCAGGTGAGGCGCCACCGGAGGTAGCCGGGGCGGCACCTGAGGTAGCCGGGGCGGCACCTGCTGTGGATGCTTTTCGCGCTGAATTGCGTCCGGGACTGGATGCCAGGAGGGCGGCCACGCGGGCGGAGGTGCAGACAACCGCCCCCGTCATCGCACGCATGGAGCCGCCGGTGCGATCCGATCCGGCTCCGGCCAAAGCACCACTGACGCTTGCACAGGTGAGTTCCAGGGTTGCCGCCGAGCCGCCTCCGGCCGCCAGACCGGATGCGCCCGCAGCAGCACGGGTTGCAGAGACGACCGACAGCATCGTTGCCCATTGGCGGCAAGAGACCGCCCCAGTCGAGGAAGCGGTGACCAGACTGAGCAGTGCTCCGGTCAGTGCCGAGACGCATCGGCCGCCGGAGGGCGAACCGAAGGCCGAGCTTGTCGATGAGGACAAAGTGACGACCGAACCTGCTTTCGAGCCGGCTCCGCCGCGAAGCGAAATGGCGCATCCGGTGACAAGCGAGGCGCCGACCTCTCGTCCCTCGATCCTTTCCGAGCATACTGGCCGGCAGGTTGCCGCTGCCTTTGGCGAGCTTTCCGACGCGTTTGCCAGCCGCAGCAGGAAAACCTTCGACGAGATGGCCGAGGAGATGCTGCGGCCCATGTTGCAGGACTGGCTGGACAACAATCTGCCAACACTGGTCGAACGGCTGGTGCGCGAGGAAATCGAGCGCGTCGCGCGTGGCGCGCAGTAAGTTTCATCGTCCGATACCAGATTAAAGCGCCGCCCTGGTTCCAGGGTGGCGCTTTTATTATGGCTTAGCTTTCCGCCGATGTTGCGAAAGCGATCAGATTGCTGTCGGGGTCGCTAACGATGAAGGTGCGGGCGCCCCACGGTTCAGTCCGCAGCGTCTGGTGAAAGTCGACCCCTGCCGCCTGATATTCCAGGAACAGCGGCTTGATGGCGTCGACCACGATGGTTGCTGACAACAGGTTCTCGCTTGCTCTTGAGCCCTTGTCGAACAGAGGCTTGTCGACATGGCGCAGGTTTAACCGCGCGCCGTCACGGAAGACCTGAGCGTAGAAGGGCGGTTCGCCATAGGTGAAGCGCGTCGTGAAGCCGAGCTTCTGTTCGTAGAACGCCCGGGCGGTGGCGATGTCGGAGACAAGGAGCTGCGGCTCAGCCAAGGCAAGGAAGGGTTTGGCGGCGTCGGATATCATGCTGTCGGTCATGGTTTGAAGATCTTTCTTCAGCGCCTGCCAGCTTTCGAAACCTGCCTTCCTGGCGACCAGTTCCTGGGCATCGGCAAGCTTGAAGCTGTGATCCAGGATCTGGCGATCGGTCAGATGGCGGAAACGCGGCAATATCGACCCGATCGCAGCCGCGACGGGGTAGTACCGCTCGCGATGCCAGCGCAGGTGGAGCTTGGCCTGTTTCCTGAAGTTCTCGAAATTCGACATGTTCGAATTCGGCCTGTTCGAATCCGGCTTGGGCGCAATGAGGGTTCAGGTGTCGTAGGCGGGCAATGCCCCTCCGGCGTAAAGCCGATGCGCCCTACAGCAGCACCGGCAAGCTATGGCGGTTTGCAATCGCTGGTCAAGAGGCGGGGCTGAATGGAAGATCGCTTGTGCGAATTGCCTCGAACTATGAGGCCCCTATCTATTGGCCATGCCATCCGCGGCTGGTTGACTTGCCAACTGCCTTCCGATTTACACCAAACCCAACAAATCCCGACAGCTCGGACGCCTTTCCATGCTTGAAAAAACTTACGACGCCAAAACCGTCGAGCCGAAGATCGCCAAACTCTGGGAAGAGGCCGACGCCTTTCGCGCTGGCGCGGGGGCCGAGGAGGGCGCCGAAGCCTTCACCATCGTCATTCCGCCGCCGAACGTCACCGGCTCGCTGCACATGGGTCATGCGCTCAACAACACGCTGCAGGACATATTGGTGCGCTTCGAGCGCATGCGCGGCAAGAACGTGCTGTGGCAGCCCGGCATGGACCACGCCGGCATCGCCACTCAGATGGTGGTCGAGCGTCAGCTCATGGAGAGACAGATTCACCGCCGCGACCTGACGCGCGAAGAGTTCATCGAGAAAGTCTGGGAGTGGAAGGCCGAATCCGGCGGCGCGATCCTCAATCAGTTGAAGCGGCTCGGCGCGTCGGCCGACTGGTCGCGCGAGCGCTTCACCATGGATGAGGGCCTGTCCAGGGCCGTGCTCGAAGTGTTCGTGACGCTCTATAAGGAAGGGCTGATCTACAAGGACAAGCGCCTTGTGAACTGGGATCCGAAGCTCTTGACCGCGATTTCCGACCTCGAAGTCGAGCAGCAGGAGGTCAATGGCAATCTGTGGCACTTCCGCTATCCGGTCGAGGGCGTGGCCTTCGATCCGGAAAACCCGAAGAGCTTCATCACCGTGGCGACGACGCGCCCCGAGACGATGCTGGGCGACACGGCCGTTGCGGTGCACCCTGACGACGAGCGCTTTCGGCACCTGGTCGGCAGGAACCTCGTGCTGCCGATCGTCGGCCGCAAGATTCCGGTGGTGGCGGACGAGTACTCCGATCCGGAAAAGGGTTCGGGCGCGGTCAAGATCACGCCGGCACACGACTTCAACGACTTCGAGGTTGGCAGGCGCCATAAGCTGCCGGCAATCAACATCCTCACCGTCGAGGCGGCGGTGACCCTTAGGGATAATGAGGATTTTCTTGCCGGGCTGGAAGTGACGCCGGAGCGCCAGGCGGTCTGGGACGAGCTCGATGGGCTCGACCGCTTCGCTGCACGCAAGAAGGTGGTCGAGTTGATGGAGGCGGGCGGGTTCCTCGCAAAGGTTGAGCCGCATCGTCACGCCGTGCCGCATGGCGATCGCGGCGGTGTGCCGATCGAACCGCTCCTGACCGAACAATGGTATGCGAACGCGGCGGAACTGGCCAAGCCGGCGATTGCCTCGGTGCGCGAGGGCCGCACCAAGATCATCCCTGGCAACTGGGAAAAGACTTACTTCCAGTGGATGGAAAACATCGAACCCTGGTGCATCTCGCGCCAGCTCTGGTGGGGACACCAGATCCCCGCCTGGTACGGGCCGGACGGGCGTGTCTTCGTCGAGAAGACCGAGGAGGAGGCGCTCGCAGCCGCGGTTGAATATTACCTGGCGCTGGAGGGGCCGTGGAAGGCCTGGGTCGAGGACAAGCTCGAGAACTTCCAGCCGGGTGAGATCCTGACCCGCGACGAGGACGTGCTCGACACCTGGTTCTCGTCAGCGCTGTGGCCGTTCTCGACGCTTGGCTGGCCGGACCAGACGCCGGAGCTGAAGACCTACTACCAGACCGACGTGCTGGTGACCGGCTTCGACCTGATCTTCTTCTGGGTCGCCCGCATGATGATGATGGGCCTGCATTTCATGGGCGAGGAGCCGTTCCATACCGTCTACATGCACGCACTGGTGCGCGACAAGAACGGGCAGAAGATGTCGAAGTCGAAGGGCAACGTCATCGACCCGCTCGATCTCATCGACGAATATGGTGCCGACGCGCTGCGCTTCACGCTGACGGTGATGGCGGCGCAAGGGCGCGACGTGAAACTCGATCCGGCCCGCATCGCCGGCTACCGCAACTTTGGCACCAAGCTGTGGAACGCGACGCGTTTTGCCGAGATGAACGAGGTCGCGAGAAACGACGATTTCTGGCTGAACGACGCCAAGCTGGCGGTAAACCGCTGGATCCTTACTGAACTGACGCGCGCCGCGCGCGAGATTACCGACAGTATCACCTCATATCGCTTCAACGAGGCGGCGGGTGCGGCCTACCGCTTCGTCTGGAACCTGTTCTGCGACTGGTACCTGGAACTGCTGAAGCCGGTCTTCATGGGGACTGACGAGGCCGCCAAGGCCGAAAGCCGGGCTTGCGTCGCCTTCGTGCTCGACGAGATCTACAAGCTTCTGCATCCGATGATGCCGTTCATGACCGAGGAATTGTGGGCTGAAACGGCCGGCGAGGGCCAGGAACGGCCGTCGCTGCTTTGCCATGCCGCATGGCCGTCGCCCGACTTCGAGGATGCGGCAGCGGCCGCTGACATCAATTGGCTGGTCGACCTCGTCTCGGGCATCCGCTCCGTGCGCTCGGAAATGAATGTGCCGCCGGCGGCAATCGCGCCGCTGGTGGTGATCGGCGTCAGCGAGGAAACGCGCCAGCGGCTCGAACGCCATGCTCCTGCCATCAAGCGATTGGCGCGGGTCGGCGATATTTCACTGGCGGACGCAGCCCCCAAGGGTTCCGCCCAGATCGTGCTCAACGAGGCGACCATCTGCCTGCCGCTCGGCAGCCTGATCGACCTCGCCGCGGAGGCGGCGCGGCTGCAGAAGGAACTGGCCAAGGTGACCGAGGAAATCGCCCGCCTGCACAAGAAGTTGTCGAACGACAAGTTCGTCGCCAATGCGCCGGAAGAGGTGGTGGAGGCCGAGCGCGAAAAACTTGCCGAATATCGCGAGGCGCAAGAGAAGCTTTCGGTGGCGCTGGCACGGGTTCGCGATGCCAGTTAGCAGGTAGATTCGCGTGTCGCGAATGCTGCTTCGAGCCTGCAGCGCCGAGCGTCCGTTTGGACGCGCAAAGGACGCTGTAGCACTTTGTTTTGCGCATGATCTTCCCGAAAATCGATTCCGATTTTCGGGGTGATGCGCCAGCCCTCCTGCCTCAAAAACAGGCATTCCGCAGCGTTAATTTTGACGTAAACGGAATGTTTTGGCCCCATTGTTG
>NZ_NWQG01000169.1:0-3253 GCF_002529485.1 Mesorhizobium sanjuanii | reverse complement strand
CTCCGCAAAAATCCATATGCGATTGCCCTGCCGTGAACGGGGAGAAGGGAAGGCGCTACCCGTGCGCAACCATCACGTGGCGGACGGCGGTGTAGTCCTCGAGCGCGTAGAGTGACATGTCCTTGCCGTAGCCGGATTGTTTCAGTCCGCCATGCGGCATTTCATTGGTCAGCATGAAATGGGTGTTGATCCAGGTGCAGCCATACTGTAGGCGCGCGGCTGTCGCCATGGCACGCGACACATCCTTCGTCCACACCGATGAGGCCAGGCCGTAGTCGCTGTCATTGGCCCAGTTCACGGCTTCGTCGACTTCCGAGAAGCGGGTGACCGAGACGACCGGTCCGAACACTTCGCGGCGCACGATCTCGTCTTCCTGCAACGCGCCGGCGACCACCGTCGGCTGGTAGAAGAAACCGGAACCCTCGCCCGGCTTGCCGCCGGTGGTGATCTCGATGTGCTTCAGTTCCGAGGCGCGCTCTACGAAACTCGACACACGGTCGCGCTGGCGGCGCGAGATCAGCGGCCCGATCTCGTTCTCGGTGTCGTCGGGGCGGTCGTATTTGATGGTCGAGACGGCCGAGGAGAGGTCGGCGACCAGTCTGTCGTAGATCTTCTTGCCGGCATAGATGCGGCAGGCGGCGGTGCAGTCCTGGCCGGCATTGTAAAAGCCGAAGGCGCGCAGGCCGTTGACCACCGCGCCGAGTTCGGCGTCGTCGAAGACGATGACCGGCGCCTTGCCGCCAAGCTCCAGATGCGTGCGCTTGACCGATTTGGCCGCCGCCTGCAGCACTTTCTTGCCGGTGGCGACGTCGCCGGTGATCGAGATCATGTTGACCTTGGCATGGTTGATCAGCGCGTTGCCGACGCTGTCGCCACGGCCGAGCACGACATTGACGACGCCCTCGGGCAGGATGTCGGCCAGGATCTTCGCCAACTTCAGCGCTGTCAGCGGCGTCTGCTCGGACGGCTTGAAGACGACGGTGTTGCCGCCGCCGATCGCCGGCGCCAGCTTCCAGGCCATCATCATCAGCGGATAGTTCCAGGGCGCGATCGAGGCGACGATGCCAATCGGGTCGCGCCGTACCATCGAGGTGTGACCGGGCAGATATTCGCCGGCGACCACACCGGGCATCGAGCGGACAGCGCCGGCAAAGAAGCGATAGCAATCGACGATCGCCGGGATCTCGTCATTGAGCACGGCATTGATCGGCTTGCCGCAGTTCAGCGCCTCGAGTGCCGCAAAGTCCTGGGCCTCGGCCTCGATGCGGTCGGCGATCTTGAGGAGATAGGCGGAACGCTGCGCCGGCGTGGTCCGCGACCAGGTGGCGAAAGCCTTTTCGGCAGCCGCCAGCGCTGCCTCGATCTGCGTCTGACTGGCCTCCGGCAGGTTGAGAATGATCGCCCCGGTCTTCGGATTGAGGATTGGCTCCTCGGTTTCGGTGCCCTTCTCGAATTTCGAGCCGATCAGCATCTTTGTGTCCATGGACATCTCTCCCTTATGAACTCTCGTTCATTGTTTGGGTTATTTGCCGGAGCCGGCGATCTGGTCGCCGTCGCGGGTCAGGTAGTAGGCAAGAAGGATCGGCAGCAGCGTCACCAGCATCACGACCATGGCGACGACATTGGTGACCGGGCGTTGGCGCGGCCGGATCAGTTCCTCCAGCATCCAGATCGGCACGGTCTGCTGCTGGCCGGCGGTGAAGGTGGTGACGATGACCTCATCAAAGGAAAGCGCGAAGGCCAGCATGCCGCCGGCAAGGAGCGCCGTGGCGATGTTGGGCAGCACGACATGCCGAAAAGTCTGGAAGCCGTCGGCGCCGAGGTCCATCGAGGCCTCGATCATCGAGCCTGAGGTGCGGCGGAAGCGGGCGACGGCGTTGTTGTAGACGACGACCACGCAAAAAGTGGCGTGGCCGAGCACGATCGTCCAGAAGGAGAACGGAATCTCGGCCAGCGAAAAGGCCGAACGCAGCGCGATGCCGGTGATGATGCCGGGCAGCGCGATCGGCAGGATGACCAGCAGCGAGATGGTTTCGCGGCCGAAAAATTTTGTGCGCGACACGGCGGCGGCGCAAAGCGTGCCCAGCACCAGGGCAATCGCCGTCGAGATCGCAGCGACCCTGACCGACAGCGACAGCGCCTGCCAGACATCCGGACGGTTCCAGGTGACGGCGAACCATTGCGTGGTCAGCCCCGGCGGCGGCCAGACGAAACTCTTCTCCTCGGTTGTGAAGGCATAGACGAAGATCAGCAGGATCGGCAAATGCAGGAAGAGCAGGCCGACTGTGGCGGCGATCTTCAGGCCCAGCGGAGCTGATTGGCCGCGGTCAGAGCGCATCGAAGGCTCCCATGCGCTTGGCGCCCCAGAGGTAGAGGCCCATGATGACGATGGGCACCACGGTGAAGGCGGCGGCGAGCGGGATGTTGCCGGCGGTGCCCTGCTGCGAATAGACGGCCTGGCCGATGAACAGCCGCGAGGTGCCGATGATCTGCGGGATGATGTAATCGCCAAGCGTCAGCGAGAAGGTGAAGATCGAGCCGGCGACGATGCCGGGCAGCGCCAGCGGGAACAGCACGTTGCGGAAGGTCTGGCCGGGCGAAGCGCCGAGATCGGACGAGGCCTCGACCAGATTGCCGGGCACCCGCTCGAGTGCGGCCTGCACGGGCAGGATCATGAAGGGCAGCCAGACATAGACGAAGACGATGAAGGTGCCGGTGGCGGAGACCGACAGCGAATTGCCGCCGACGACCGGCAGCGACAGCCAGCCATCGAGCAGCCACAGAAGGTGCAGCTTGGCGAGCAGCCAGGTGAGGATGCCTTCCTTGGCGAGGATCAGCTTCCAGGCGTAGATCTTGACCAGGTAGCTCGACCACAGCGGCAGCATGACGCCGAGATAAAACAGCGCCTTCCAGCGGCCGCGCGCATAGCGCGCCGCGTAATAGGCGATGGGGAAAGCGATGACCGCCGAGGCCAGCGTCACCAGTGCGGCCATCGTCACCGTGCGCATGATGATGTCGAGATTGGCGGCCTGCAACAAATCGCCATAGGTCTTCAGCGTGAACTCACGGTTGATGAGGCCGGAGAACTCGTCGATCGAAAAGAAGCTCTGCAGCAGCAGCGCGAACAGCGAACCGATATAGACGATGCCAAGCCACAGAACCGGTGGCAGCAGCATCAGGAGCAACAGAGCCTTCGGCTTGCGCCAGAACAGGTCCGACAACGCCCCGCGCATACCGCCGCTGCCCGGCAGGA
>NZ_NWQG01000168.1:0-20875 GCF_002529485.1 Mesorhizobium sanjuanii | reverse complement strand
CAGAGGGGGGCGCCGTAGAGCGCTTCGTCTGACCTATTGGCCACGCCCGCCCCGATCATGCCGGCTCGTCCATCAGGTGCAAGTGCTCGCGGTTGAAGGTGAGCACGACTGCCTCGCCTTCCCTGGGCAATTTTGCACCAGCCGGCACGATGGCGTGCAGCCTCAGCCCATCGGCGTCGAGCGCCAGTCTTGTCGTGGCGCCGAGATAGTTGGTCGAGACCAGGCGCGCAGCGACGCCGTCGCCTTTGGCCGCGCGGCCGATACGGATGGATTCGGGGCGCAGGCTGCCCCAGCGGTGCTGGCCGGAATAACGCTGGACGAAATCCGGCGGCAGGACATTGGAGGAGCCGACGAAATCGGCGACAAAGCGGGTCTTCGGGCGCTGGTAGATGTCTTCCGGCGTGCCGATCTGCATGATCCTGCCTTCATTGAAGACGGCGACCCGGTCGGCCATCGACAGGGCCTCGCCCTGGTCATGGGTGACGAAGACGAAGGTGATGCCGAGCGCCTTCTGCAGCGACTTCAGCTCTTCCTGCATGTTCTCGCGCAGCTTGAGGTCGAGTGCCCCGAGCGGCTCGTCGAGCAAAAGCACCTTGGGCTGGTTGACCAGTGCACGCGCAAGCGCGACGCGCTGACGCTGGCCGCCAGAGAGCTGGCCCGGTCGACGCGCGCCATAGCCGGGAAGCCTGACCAGCGACAGCGCCTCCTCCGCCGCCTTGTGCCGCTCGGGCTTGCTGACGCCCTTGACCATCAGCCCATAGGCGACGTTGTCGAGCACGTTGAGATGCGGGAACAGCGCATAATCCTGGAACACGGTGTTGACGTTTCGGCGATAGGGCGGGACGCCCTCGGCGCGCTCGCCGAAGATCGAGATCGAGCCCGCTGTCAGCTGCTCGAAGCCGGCGATCAGGCGCAGGCAGGTCGTCTTGCCGGAGCCCGAGGGGCCGAGCATGGCGAAGAACTCGCCGGGCACGATGTCGAGATCGACCGCGTCGACAGCGCGTACGCTGCCGAAATGGCGCGAGACTTTCTGGAAGGAAACGGCGGAGGTCATGGGCTGTCCTGATCTGTCAGGCTCGTCAAGTTCGGGCGACGGTGCTGCCCCTCATCCGCCTACCGGCACCTTCTCCCCGTATAGTGACGGGGAGAAGGGGGCTGGCTGCAACGCTGGCGATCCCCCTCTCCCCGTTCTTCACGGGGAGAGGGTAAGGGTGAGGGGCAGCGCCGAGCTTAGCAAAGTAAGGCGAAAATCACCGCCCGCCGATGACGCCGATATAGTCCGACACCCAGCGGTAATAGGGCACGCACTGGTTGTTCTGGCTGGCGCATTTGGTCACCGGTGTCTTCCAGAACTTGATCTTGTCGAAATTGTCGTAGCCATTGGTCTTGCAGCCCTCGTCACCGAGCAATTCGTTGCCCTTGCAGGCGGCCGGCACCACGGGCAGCGAGCCGAACCAGGCGGAGACATCGCCCTGCACCTTGGGCGAGAGCGAATGCTCCAGCCACATATAGGCGCAGTTCGGGTGGGCCGCGTCCGCCTCCATCATGGTGGTGTCGGCCCAGCCGGTGACACCTTCCTCGGGAACGGTCGAAGAGACCGGCTTCTTGGCGGCGACCAGCGTGTTGACTTGGTAGGGCCACGAGCCCGAGGCAACGACGCCTTCGTTCTGGAAGTCGTCGACCTGGATGGCGGCGTCATGCCAGTAGCGGCCGACCAGCGTGCGCTGGACGCGCAGCAAATCGAGCGCCGCCTTGTACTGGTCCTCAGTCAGCTCGTAGGGATCCTTGATGCCGAGCTCCGGCTTGTGGAACATCAGATAGTTGGCGGCGTCGGCAATGTGGATCGGACCGTCATACGCCTGGACGCGGCCCTTGTTCGATTTGCCGTCGGGCAGGTTCATCTCCTCGAAGACGACGTTCCAGCTCTTCGGCGCTTCCTTGAAGACTTCTGTGTTGTACATCAGCACGTTCGGTCCCCACTGGTAGGGAACGCCGTAGTGGGCGCCGTCGACCGTGAACCAGGGCGCGTCCTTCAGCCGGTCGTCGACGGTCTTCCAGCTCGGAACGAGATCGGTGTTGATCGGCTGAACGCGCTTGCCGGCCACGAGACGCAACGAGGCGTCGCCCGACGCCGTGACAAGGTCGAAGCCGCCCTCGTTCATCAGCGAGACCATCTCGTCGGACGTGTTGGCGGTCTTGACGTTGACCTTGCAGCCGCTTTCCTTCTCGAAGGACGTCACCCAGTCGTAGCCCTTGTCGGTTTCGCCGCGTTCGATATAGCCCGGCCATGCGACGATGTTGACCTCGCCTTCGCCCTTGCCGAGTTCCTTGACCTGGGCGATGGCCTGGCCGGAGAAGGTTAACGCGACCGTCAGTGCAGTGCATGACTTCAGGAATGAATTCATTGTCGATCTCCCGTTTGAAAAGCCGCACTGTTGATGGCGGCTTTGGTTCCCTGGGAGAAAAGTGCTGCGAAAATCCCGGTTTCGCAAATTCATTTATCAGAAGGCCGATATCGGTTTTACCGATAGATTACCGGCCGATCTTGTCCGGCCGCTGACGGATCATGCGCTGCGACTGGGCGAGCCCGACAAAGTCGCGTGCGGCCTGCGGCAGGCCGGAGCCCCGGCGCCAGACCATGCCGACCTGGACGACCGGCAAGGCGCCGGAAATATCGCGCGATTCGATGCGATCGCCTTCCAGCGACCAGGGCCGGTAGACGAGGTCGGGCAGCAGCGCAACGCCGGCCCCGGTAGCGACAAGGCTTCGTACCGCTTCGACCGAACGGGTGCGGAAAGCGACATGCGGCTTGGCGCCGATCGCGGCCAGCAATTTTCCGGTATTTTCCTCGATCTCGTCGACGGTGAGCATGATCAGCGGTTCCGAGACGATATCACTAACGCCGATGATGTCGGCGCTGGCCAGCTTATGGCTGAGCGGCACCCAAAGACGATAGGCCGAGACTTCGAGGATTTCCGACTGCAGGGCGGTGCGGTCGCGCAAGTTCGAGATGACCATGACGGCGATGTCGAGCTTGCCGCCGATCAGCAGGTGTTCGAGATAATCGCCATTGTCCTCGATGGCCGACACCTCGACGCCCGGATAGGCGCGGCGGTAGCGGGCGAGAAGGTCCGACAGCACATAGCCGGCGACCAGCGAAGTGACCCCGAGCTGCAGGCGGCCGCCGGCCACGACCTGCTCGCCGAAGAAGGCGCGGCGCGCATCGGAAACGTCGGCCAGGATCTTGGTCGCGTGGCGCAGGAACTGGTGGCCCTTGTGGGTGATGTTGAGGCCGCGCGGGTGGCGCTCGAACAATTCGACGCCGAGATCGCTTTCCAGCTCCTTGATGGCCTCGGTGACCGACGATTGCGAAATCGACAGGTTCTGGGCGGCGCCCGAAACGGTGCCTTGCTCGGCGACGGCGATGAAGAACTGCAACTGGCGGATGGTGAAGGCCATGGCCGGACTAAACACGGCACAGGCCACGCTGGGAAGTGGGTCGATGGCGAAGCCTTGACGGTCGCAAGATTCGTAACTAATTAAGTTACATGAAACGGAACAGCAGACTTTCCTCTACCTTGCACATTCTCGTCCACATGGTCGAGACAAGGGAGCACGCGCTGACCTCCGAGCAGCTCGCCGCCTTCATCCATACGAACCCGGTCGTCGTTCGCCGGACCATCGCCGGTCTGCGCGACGCGGGCATCGTCACATCGTCACGCGGCCATGGCGGCGGCTGGCAGCTTGGCCGAGCGCCGGAAACAATTTCGCTGGCCGAGATCAGCGCTGCCCTCGGCGAAACCCTGCTGCCATTCAGCAGCGAGCCGGAAAGCCCCGGCTGCCTTGTCGAGCAGGCAGTGATCGCGGTGCTCGATGATTTTCGCGTCGAGGCCGAAAGGCTGCTGGCGGAAAAGCTTAGCCGCATCACGCTTGCCGACCTCGCCGCCGATTTCCGCCGTCGTTACGAACTGATTGGAGTGACCAACCATGCAGTATGATCTGCCAACCACGCAGTATGATCTGATTGTCGTCGGCGGCAGCTTTGCCGGTCTGTCGGCCGCCATCCAGGCGGCGCGGGCGCGGCGCAATGTCCTGGTGATCGATGCAGGCCGGCCGCGCAACCGTTTCGCGGAGCATTCGCATGGCTTCCTGGGACAGGATGGACGCGCGCCCGGCGCAATACTGGACGACGCAAGGCAGCAACTGCTGGCCTATCCGACGGCCAAGGTTACCGCCGGATTGGCGGACAAGGCCGCTGCCGCCGGCTCCGGCTTCGAGATCACCACGGATCGCGGCGAAACATTCGGCGCGGCGCGACTGGTGCTTGCCACCGGCGTGCGCGATGTCCTGCCTGATGTTCCCGGGCTTGCCGAGCAATGGGGCAAGAGCGTGCTGCACTGTCCCTATTGCCACGGCTTCGAGGTGGCAGGCGGACCACTTGGCGTGCTCGCAACCGGCCCGATGGCCATGCATCAGGCGCAGTTGATCGCCGACTGGGGCGATGTCACGCTGTTCGCCAACGGCCTGTTCGAGCCTGACGCGGAGCAGGCGCACGCCTTGGAAGGGCGCAAGGTGAGGCTTGAACCAGCCGGCGTGGCCGAACTTCAGAAAGATGGCGCCGGCGGATTGATCGTGCGCCTTGACGACAGCCGTCAGGTCGGCGTCAAGGCGATGTTCACCGCGCCGCGCAACACCATGGCGAGCCCGCTTGCCAAACAGCTTGGCTGTGCTTTCACGGAAGGTCTTCTCGGTCCGGTAATCACCGTCGATGACAGGCAGCGCACGACAGTCTCCGGTGTCTATGCCGCAGGAGACGCGGCACGATCGATGCACAACATCGCCTTCGCCGTATCTAGCGGTGCCTTCGCGGGCGTATGCGCGCACCAATCGATGGTTTTTGATTAAGACCCGGTTTCCCCGCCTGCGATGCTCAGCCGCGCGCCGGACTGGGCGAGGGCGGCGGCGATGTCGCGCGGCGGCTGCCGGTCGGTGGCGAGCTCGGAAAAGCCGTTGAAACCGCAGACCTGGACGAGACCCTGACGGCCGAACTTGGTGTGGTCGGTGATGACCAGCGAACGCTGGCCGCGCGACAGCACCATGCGGGCGAATTCGGCTTCCTCCAGATCGTAATCCATGACGCCCGTGACGGCATCGACGGCGCCGGTGGAGATCACCGCGTGGCTGACGGAAAAACGGCTGACGAATTCGATGGCCGAGACGCCGAAGGCCGCACCCGAATCGCTGCGCAACTCACCACCGGCCATGTAGACCTTGTTGCCGTTGACGGTGGCCAGTGTGCGGGCGATGTCGGAGGAGTTGGTGACGACCGTCAACCGCCGGTGGCCGAGCAATTCGCGCGCCAGGAAAGACGTTGTGGTGCCGGTGTCGAGCATGATCGATTCGCCGTCACGGATGGTCGTCGCGACCATGCGCGCGATCGTCCGCTTGGCATCGGCATTTTCGCGCATGCGTCGCTCGAACGGCGCCTCGCCGACCATGGACGACAGGCCTACCGCGCCATGCATCTTCAGGATGGAGCCGTCATTGGTAAGCGGCTTGACGTCGCGGCGCACGGTTTCCAGCGAGACGCCCAGCCGGTCGGCCAGGCTAGCGATGGTGACGGTGCCCTCCTCCTGCAGGAGACGCAGTATCTGACCATGCCGCTTCGAATGAACCATCAGGATTTTCCGCTCGCGTTGCTGACTGCTTTTACGGCAAATATGCCCATATCCACAAGAATTTCGAACTTATTCGGGCAATAAGGCATAAAAAGTCACAGATTCTTGTTGACAGGCCGGACCAGATGGCGCGAGATTGTCGTTGTGACAGGCTCGTAACCGCTGCGGGAGAACGATGGCCGAGCCGCACAGAAATTCGCCTTTCCGAACGCCTGCAGAGCGTCCGGCACAGCGGAAATGGAGTTTTGGGAATCCGCGGGGGCGGACGCCGGCGTCGAAGAACCCGGCAAAGGGGCTCGTCGGTGCGGTGCGGGATACCAATCCTGGCATCCCGCACCGACGAGATTTTCACGTTGTTCCCTATCGCCGGCTGCCATCTTCAGGTCAGCCGTGGCCTTGTTGAACCCTTGCCAAACGCGGGATGAATCCTTGACTGCCGAAGACCGCATCCGCGCCCTGCCCTGCTGGACCGGCATGATCGAGATTGCGCCACTGCCGGGCGGCCTGAGCAACGCCAACTATCTGGTCAAGGACGCGGCCGGGCGGCATGTCGTGCGTATCGGCCAGGATTTTCCGTTCCACCACGTCTTTCGCGAGCGCGAGGTGATGACGGCGCGCGCGGCGCAGGCCGCCGGCTTCGGGCCGGCCGTACGCTATGACGAGCCCGGCATCGTGGTGACGGAATTTCTCGGCGCCAAGGCCTATGTCGCCGAAGATGTGCGGGCCAATATCGGCCGCGTCGCCACCCTGATGCGCGGCTTTCACCGCGAAATGCCCAACCATGTCTCGGGCGCCGGCTTCATGTTCTGGGTGTTCCACGTCATCCGCGACTATGCGCGCACGCTGGAGGAAGGCGGCAGCCGCAAGCTGAACGACCTGCCGCGCTTTCTGACTTTGGCGGACGAACTGGAACGGGCGCAGAAACTGCTGCCGATCGTCTTCGGCCACAATGATCTTTTGCCAGCCAATATCCTCGACGATGGCCACAGATTGTGGCTGATCGATTTCGAATATGCCGGCTTCAACACGGCGATGTTCGACCTTGCCGGGGCCGCCTCCAATGCCGGCATGAGCGACGAGGAATCCTTCGCCTTCTTAACCGCCTATTTCATGAAGGAGCCGGACGAGGCGATCCGCCGCTCGCACGCGGCCATGCAATGCGCGTCGCTGCTGCGCGAGGCGATGTGGAGCATGGTTTCCGAACTTTATCTCGATGCACCCGGCATCGATTACGTCGCTTATACCGACGAAAACCTGGAGCGGCTGGACGCCGCGCTGGAGAACTACAGAACAAAATACGGGATGCGGACATCATGACCTTGCCCAGCCATGCCGAGGTCGTCGTCATCGGCGGCGGCATTATCGGCTGTTCGACGGCCTATCATCTGGCGCGTGACCATAAGGCCGATGTCGTGCTTTTGGAGCAGGGCAAGCTGACCTCCGGCTCGACCTGGCACGCCGCCGGGCTGGTCGGCCAGTTGCGCTCGTCGGCCTCGATCACGCGCGTGCTCAAATATTCGGTCGATCTCTACAAGGGGCTGGAGGCCGAAACCGGGCTGGCCACCGGCTGGAAGATGACCGGGTGCCTCAGGCTCGCAACCAATGCCGACCGCTGGACCGAATACAAGAGGTTGGCGACGACAGCGAAAAGCTTCGGCATGGACATGCAGTTGCTGTCGCCGGCCGAGGTCAAGACGATGTGGCCGCTCCTGGAAACGGGCGATCTCGTCGGCGCCTCGTGGTTGCCGACCGACGGCCAGGCAAGCCCTTCCGACATCACCCAGTCGCTGGCCAAGGGCGCACGCATGCATGGCGCCAGGCTGTTCGAGAACGTCCGCGTCACCGGCTTCGAGATGAAGGACGGCCGCATCGTCGTGGTGAAAACAACCGAGGGCGACATCGCCTGCGACAAGGTGGTGAACTGCGCCGGGCAATGGGCACGGCAGGTGGGAGCGCTGGCCGGCATTAACGTGCCGCTGCAGCCGGTGAAACACCAGTACATCATCACCGAGAATATCGAGGGACTGGCGACCGATGCACCGACCATCCGCGACCCGGACCGCCGCACCTATTTCAAGGAGGAGGTCGGCGGGCTGGTGATGGGCGGCTATGAGCCGAACCCGCAGGCCTGGACGACCGGCCTGCCCGGCGGCGACGTGCCCGATGACTGGGAGTTCCGGCTGTTCGATGACGACTACGATCATTTCGAGCAGCATATGAACCAGGCGATCGCCCGGATTCCCGCGCTGGAAAACGCCGGCGTCAAGCAGATGATCAACGGGCCGGAGAGCTTCACGCCTGATGGCAATTTCATCCTCGGCGTTGCGCCCGAATGCGCCAACATGTTCGTCGGCGCCGGCTTCAACGCCTTCGGCATCGCGTCCGGCGGCGGCGCCGGCTGGGTGCTGGCGCAATGGGTGGTCGACGGCGAAGCGCCGCTCGATCTGTGGGTGGTCGACATCAGGCGTTTCTCGGGCCTGCACCGCGACCGGCAATGGGTCCGCGACCGCACGCTGGAAGCCTATGGCAAGCACTACACGATCGGCTTCCCGCACGAGGAATATCTATCGGGACGGCCGCTCATCGTCTCACCGCTTTATGAGCGGCTGCAAGAGCATCGCGCGGTGTTCGGCTCGAAGCTCGGCTGGGAGCGGCCGAACTGGTTCGCGCCCAAAGGCGTCGGGCCTGAGGATGTCTATTCGATGGGCCGGCAGAACTGGTTCTCAGCCGTCGGCGACGAGCACCGGCATGTGCGCGAAAGCGTCGGCATCTTCGACCAGTCGTCCTTCGCCAAATACGAGATGTGCGGCGCGGATGCGCAGAAGGCGCTGGACTGGATCTGCGCCAACGACGTCGCCAAGCCAGTCGGCCGGCTGACCTACACGCAGCTTCTCAACACGCGCGGCGGCATCGAGGCCGACCTGACGGTGGCGCGGCTGGGCGAAGAGAAATTCTACATCGTCACCGGCACCGGTTTCCGCATGCACGATTTCTCCTGGATCGGCGACCATGTCGGCAAGGAGCTCGACGTCCGGCTCACCGATGTCACCGAGGATTTCGGTACGCTGTCGCTGATGGGGCCTCGCGCCCGCGAGGTGCTGGCCGCGGTGACCGAGGCGGATGTGTCGAACACTGGCTTCCCGTTCGGCCATGCGCGCGAGATTGCTGTCGCCGGCCATACGATCCGGGCGCTGCGCGTCACCTATGTCGGCGAACTCGGCTGGGAGCTGCATGTGCCGATCGCGGCGGCGGGCGAGGTCTTCGATGCACTGATGGCGGCTGGCAAAACGCACGATATCCGCCCGGTCGGCTACCGGGCGCTGGAATCATTGCGGCTGGAAAAGGGCTACCGGGCCTGGGGCGCCGATATCACACCCAATGACACGCCTGAAGAAGCCGGCCTTGGCTGGGCGGTGAAGCTCCGAAAGAACACGGATTTCGTCGGCCGGCGGGCGCTTGAAAAGATCAGCGGTGCGGCGCTGAAAAAACGCTTTGCCGGCTTCACGGTCGACAACCCGGAAACCGTGTTGCTCGGACGCGAGACGATCCTGCGCAACGGCGAGCCCGTGGGTTATCTCACCAGCGGCGGCTATGGCTACACGGTTGGCAAGAACATCGGCTATGGCTATGTGCGCAATGCCGACGGCGTCAGCGACGATTTCCTCACATCCGGCGTCTACGAACTGGTGGTGGCGATGGAGCGGACACCGGCACGGATTCACCTTCAGTCGCTTTACGATCCAGCCGGAGACAGGGTCAAAGCGTAGCTTCACCTCACGCGCAGAACGAGGCCGCGGCTGGGCACGGTATCCGCCTCGCCCGGCATCGAGACATAGGGCGGCGTTTCCTCGGCGCGCGTTATGACGCCCTTCGCCTCGAGCTCGGCGATCCGCCCGGCAAATCCTGCATCCCACAGCGTGTTCTTGACCGTCAGCACGATGATGCCACCCGGCCGGCAAATGCGGATCAGTTCATCCAGGCCCTCGACACCGACATGGCCCGAGGTGAAGACGCCGGCCGATACGATCCCGGCATAGGCACCGTCGGCGAAAGGCAGCGGCCCGCCGAGTGCCAGGCAATGCAGCGCCGAATAGACGCCCTTGCGCGTGGCCTGAGCCAGCATGCCGGCGGAGATGTCGAGCGCCTCGACCCGTGGATAGCCCGTGATGGCAAGCCATTCGCCGATGAGGCCGGTGCCGGCCCCGGCATCCAGCAGCGGTGCCGCGCCGCGCGGCAGATGGCGGGCCAGCAAGGCAAGGCAGATGGTGGGATGGCGATAACCGGCCGCCGACATGTCGGCGTCGTAAGTGTCGGACCAACTGTCATAGAGGGCCGCCACATCCTCGGGGCGCTTGGCCGCATAGGCCGCGGCGAGCGGGCCTTTGTTCTTCTTGTCCGTCATCCCGGTCCCGTCCGCCGACTCGTGGCTCATACGCCATCCGAATGATAGCCAAATGGCGAAAATTGTGGAACCGTCGCCGCGAGAAAATAACAAAGTGTGAATAGGGGGCGAAACGATGGAGGTTGACGAGGCGCGCGCGAGGCTTGCGACCATTCCGATGCTGGCCGGTTATGACGGACCGCTGGAACGCCTCGGCGGCCTCACCAATCTCGTCTTCAAGGCCGGAGATGCCTGCCTGCGCATCCCCGGCAGGGGCACAGAGGAGTACATCAACCGCGCCAATGAGGCGGTGGCGGCGCAGGAAGCCGCCAGGGCAGGCGTCAGCCCCGAGGTGCTGCATGTCGACGGCAAGACGGGCGTGATGGTGACGCGCTTCATCGCCGGCGCCGAAACGATGTCGCCGGAAAAGTTCAAGATCCGGCCGGGCAGCCCCGCGCGGGCCGGCGAGGCCTTCCGCACGCTGCATGCATCCGGCGCGGTGTTCCCTTTCCGCTTCGAGCTCTTCGCGATGATCGACGACTATCTCAAGGTGCTGTCGACCAAGGACGTCACCCTGCCGGAGGGTTACCACGACGTGGTGCGCGAGGCGGGGACGGTGCGCGCGGCGCTTGCCTCGCATCCCCTGCCGCTTGCGGCCTGCCATTGCGATCCCCTGTGCGAGAACTTTCTCGATACGGGCGAGCGGATGTGGATCGTCGACTGGGAGTATTCCGGCATGAACGATCCGCTTTGGGATCTCGGCGACCTCAGCGTCGAAGGTCAGTTCGACGCGGCGCAGGACGAAGAGATGATGCGCGCGTATTTCGGCGGCGAGCCGACCCCGGTGGAGCGCGGCCGTGTCGTCATCTACAAGGCGATGTGCGATCTCCTGTGGACGTTGTGGGGACTGATCCAGCTTGCCAACAACAATCCGGTCGACGATTTCCGCGCCTATGCCGACGGCCGTTTTTCGCGCTGCAAGGCGCTGATGGAGACGGCGGAGTTTTCGCGACACCTGGCGGCAGTGCGCGACGGCTAGCCATCGGAAATCCAGACCCTAGTTGACGCCCTTCGGCACGTTTTCGGGCGGCACCGTCGTGTCGACCACTTTCTGACGGTGGAAGATGAACAGGCCGGCCAGCACGATGACGGCCGAGCCGATCAGGATGCGGGGGCCGGGAACGTCGCCGAAGAAAACCAGCCCGAACACCACCGCCCACAAGAGCAGCGTGTAGTGCAGCGGCGCCAGCGTGGAGGCCGGCGCCAGTTTCAGCGCCCTGGTGATCATCAGATGCGCGCCGCAGGAGACGATGCCGAGCAGCAGCATGGCGCCGAAATCGAGCGCGGACGGCGTCTGCCAATTGCCGATGGTCAGCACCGCGCCGACCAGCAGCGTGCCGATGGTCTGCCAGGTGACGAGCGAGGTGTCGCTGGTGCCACGCAGCCGGCGGTTGAGGATGATGGCGAAGGCAAAGGAAATACTCCCGACCAGCGCAAAGATCGACGACAGGGAAAAAGCAGCCGACGATGGTTTCAGCATGATCAGCACGCCGCAGAAGCCGACCAGGATCGCTATCCAGCGGCGCCAGCCGACCTTTTCGCCGAGCAGAAGATGGGACAATGCCGCGACATAGATCGGCCCGGCCATGTAGAAGCTCATCACGTCGGCGAGCGGCAGATAGACAACGGCGGCGTAAAACAGCGCGGTGTCGAGCGTCGTCATCACGACGCGCAAAGCCTGCAGTTCAAGGCGCTCCATCCGGAACAGCCTGGCCGTACCTTGATGCGCGATCATCGGGCCGAGCACGAAAAAGGCGCCGACGGAACGGATCAGCACGACCTGGCCGACGGAGAAGCTGGCGACCAGCCATTTGCCCATCGCGTCGTTCAACGCAAACAGGAAATCACCGGCCAGCATCAGCAGAATGCCCGCCAGCAGCACGTTCCTGATCGTCGGATTCTGGACTATCGGCTGTGCCATGCCGTTATCAGTTCCTCCCGCACGTATCGCGTCGTAGACGCAAGCAGTCGGCTTGACGAGCGGAAATCGGGAAACTCGGCCGGACCAGAGCCGGAAATCGGCTGGGCCTATGATGCAGACCACCCACTGTGCGGCCTTTCGGCTTGTCCGACAGCGAACAGCCTGCTTCAGGTCCCTACTTTGGCCGCGGTCGGATGATGATCGGACGATAGATCACCGGCCTCTCCCACGGATCGAAGGCCGAGGCGCTTCGCAGTTCCGCGCGCCGATCGAGGTCTATGCGCTGCAGGCATTCGGCGAAAGCGTCGTTCTTCCTGGTGAAGCCATAGGACCGGCATTTCGCCTCATCGGCGGCGCGACGATCCTGCGCCGTCATGCAGCCCGCGCAGAGCAGTGCCAGCGCGGCCACCATCACAGTCCTTTGCCACATCGCGTAATCCTCGTCTCAACACACCTTAAAGTGGATTCTTATTGTAGACTTAATTGTGGCAAGCGAAGCGGAGAGCCTTGATGCAGAGAGGCCGGGTCTGTTGGGCCCCGCCAGGCCCGGCTCAATCGGCCGCCTTGTGCCGGCGGTTCACCTGCGCCGGCCGCCCGGCGATCGACAGCCGTGTCTCCTGCTTCGCCCGCTCCGCAACCACCTTGCCCCTGGCGATGACGCACAGACGTTCAGGGCGCAAGCGTATGGCCTCGACCGGATTGCCGGCGTCGAGGACAACGAGGCTGGCGCGCTTGCCGACGGCCAAACCGAGATGGTCCAAACCCATGATGGCGGCGTTGACATTGGTGACCATGTCGAAGCAGCGCGCCATGTCGGCCGGGCTCGACATCTGGGCGACATGCAGGCCCATGAAGGCGACGTCGAGCATGTCGGCGGTGCCGAGCGAATACCAGGGGTCGAGCACGCAATCCTGGCCCCAGCCGACACGGATGCCCATGGCCAGCATCTCCTTGACGCGGGTCAGGCCGCGGCGCTTGGGAAACGTGTCGTGGCGGCCCTGCAGCATGATGTTGATCAGCGGATTGGGGATCGCCGAGACGCCGGCCTCGGCGATCATCGGCAACAGCTTTGAGACGTAGTAATTGTCCATCGAATGCATGGAGGTGAGGTGCGAGCCGGCCACCCTGCCCTGCAAACCAAGGCGCTGCGTCTCATAGGCCAATTGTTCGATATGGCGCGACAGCGGGTCATCGGTCTCGTCGCAATGCAGGTCGACCATCAGCCCGCGCCTGGCGGCGATTTCGCACAGTTCCGTCACTGAGCGCGAACCGTCGGCCATGGTGCGCTCGAAATGCGGTATGCCGCCAACGATGTCGACGCCGAGATCAACCGCTCGGATGGTGTTGTCGCGCGCGGTCGGCGAGCGGTAGAATCCGTCCTGCGGAAAGGCGACCAGTTGCAGGTCGATATAGGGCGCGACCGTCTTCTTCACGTCGAGCAGGGCTTCGACCGCCAGCAGCCTGTCGTCGCAAACATCGACATGGGTGCGGATGGCGAGCAGGCCCATAGATACCGCCCAGTCGCAATAGGCGAGCGCGCGGTCGCGCACCGCCTCATGGGTCAATAGTGGCTTCAATTCGCCCCACAACGAAATGCCTTCCAGCAAGGTGCCCGAGGCATTGATGCGCGGGATGCCATAGGAGAGCGTGGCGTCCATATGGAAATGCGGATCGACGAAGGGCGCCGAGACCAGATTGCCACGCGCATCGACCGCCGTGCCCGCGGTTACGTTCAGTTCGGGCTCGATCGCCGCGATCGTCTCGCCGATGATGCCGATATCTGCAACGGTGCCATCGGGCAGTGTGCCGCCACGCACGATCAGGTCGAAATCCATCTGTCGTCATCCTCTCCAGGGGAATCACCGTGCCATCGTGGCGCAAAAGACAGCTTGCCGCAGCCGTTTGTTTCAACGGGAGTAGAAGGTTCCATCTGGACGCAACTCGCTCTATAAGCCGCCTTTCGCCCCCGTGGCGAATCCGAAATTCGTCTCAGCCAGGCATGGGATCAGCCATTTGTTTCGCTTCTTCCGTTCGACGGAAAACCAGCGCCTCATCGCAAGGCTGGTGAGGGAATCCTTCCACGAGCACAAATTTGGATATGGTGCCGCCATCCTATCGATGCTGGTGGTGGCCGCCATGACGGGCGCCAGCGCCTGGATCCTGCGCGAAATCACCAATGAGTTCGTGATCTATAAGAGGGTAGAGCGCGTCAACTGGATTGCCGCGGCGGTTGCCGGGATCTTCGTCGCCAAGGGCATCGCCAATTTCGTCCAGGCCTATTTCATGAGCCGGGTCGGCAACAGCATCATCGCCGAACGGCAACGCAAGATCTACGACCGTATCCTGGAGCAAGGCATCGAGTTCTACCATTCGACCTCGTCGTCCGACCTGATCACCCGCATGACCAACAACGCCCAGGCCGCACGCAGCGTGCTCGACCTCGTCGTCACATCCTATGTGCGCGACCTGCTGACCTTGCTTGTCCTGGTGGGGGTGATGGTCTGGCAGCAGCCGGCGCTGTCCCTGATCTGCTTCGTCGTGGGGCCCGTAGCCATCTACGGCGTCAACCGCATCCTGAAGCGCGTCCGCAAGATCGCCGCGCAGGAATTCCGCTCGCTCGGCCAGATCGTGCAGGTGATGCAGGAAACGGCAATCGGAGTGCGTGTCGTCAAATCCTTCGGTCTCGAAGGCGCGATGCGCAAGCGCATGTACAAGGCGGTGTCCGATGTCGAAAACCGCGCCAACAACATTGCCACGCTGGAGGCCGCCACCAGCCCGGTGATGGAAACGCTTGCCGGACTGGCGATCTCCGGCGCCATTCTGGTCAGCGGCCTTCTGGTCCTGCAGGGCGGTCAGATGCCAGGCAACATCATGGCCTTCATCGCGGCGCTGCTGCTTGCCTATGAACCGGCCAAGCGCCTGGCCCGCGTGCGCATCTCGCTGGAAACCGGCATCGTCGGCGTGCGCATGATGTTCCAGCTCGCCGACCGGCCGCTGACGCTGGCCGAAAAGCCGGACGCCAAGCCGCTGCGGCCGGGACCGGGCGAAATCCGTTTCGACAATGTCGGCTTTGCCTATCCGGAAAGCCCGCCGGTGTTCGACGGGCTCGACCTGACGCTTAAGGCCGGCAAGATGACGGCGCTGGTCGGACCATCGGGCGGCGGCAAGTCGACCATCCTCAACCTTATCATGCGCATGTACGACCCGCAGAGCGGCAAGGTGCTTTTCGATAGCCAGGACATCTCCCACGCAACCATCGCTTCGCTCAGGGAAAAGATCGCCTATGTCAGCCAGGACACGTTCCTGTTTGCCGGCACGATCATGCACAATATCCGGCTTGGGCGTCAGGACGCCACCGACGACGAGGTGATCGCCGCCGCCAGGGCGGCCAATGCGCATGACTTCATCACCGCCTTGGCAAAAGGCTATGAGACGGATGTTGGCGAGAACGGCGCGCTGCTTTCCGGCGGCCAGCGCCAGCGCATCTCGATCGCGCGCGCTATGCTGCGCAATGCCGAGATCCTGCTGCTCGACGAGGCGACCAGCGCGCTCGACGCCGAATCCGAGGCGCTGTTCCGCGACGCGCTGCAGCAACTGACGGTCGGGCGGACGACGATCGTCATCGCGCACCGGCTGTCGACCGTGCACCAGGCCGACACGATCGTGGTGCTGGAGGCCGGCAAGGTGGTGGAAAGCGGCCCGCATAAAACCTTGCTCAAGCAGGGCGGGCTTTACCAGAAACTTTATGAATATCAGCTGATGCCGTGACGGTGTTGTCGGATGTGGGAGCCATGCCCCTCATCCGGCCCTTCGGGCCACCTTCTCCCCGAGAGGCGAAGAGATCGTCAACGTCGGCGCCAGCCTCTTCTCCCCAGCGGGGAGAAGGTGGCCGCGACGCGGCCGGATGAGGGGGCCTGGCGCAACCTTACTCCGGCACGTGCCTCACAGCACCCTTGTCGGCACTGGTGGCGAAGGCGGCATAGGCGCGCAGGGCCGTCGTCACCTTGCGCTTGCGCTTTTCCTCAGGCTTCCAGGCAGCGGCGCCCTTCCCCTCCATCGTGATGCGGCGGGCAGCCAGTTCGGCGTCGTCGACCGCAAGACGGATGGTGCGGTTGGGGATGTCGATCTCGATCGTGTCGCCCTCCTGCACCAGTCCGATCAGCCCGCCTTCCGCCGCTTCCGGCGAGGCATGGCCGATGGACAGGCCTGACGTGCCGCCGGAGAAGCGGCCGTCGGTGACCAGCGCGCAGGCCTTCCCCAGGCCCTTCGACTTCAGATAGCTGGTCGGGTAGAGCATTTCCTGCATGCCGGGGCCGCCGCGCGGCCCCTCATAGCGGATGACGACGACATCGCCGGCCTTGATCTCGTTCGACAGGATCGCCTTGACGCTAGCGTCCTGGCTTTCGAACACACGCGCCGGGCCGGTGAATTTCAGGATCGACTCGTCGACGCCCGCGGTCTTCACGATGCAGCCGTCGAGCGCCAGATTGCCTTTCAGCACGGCAAGGCCGCCGTCTTTCGAGAAAGGCGTCTGCGCCGAACGGATGACACCCTTCTCCCGGTCGAGATCAAGCTCGTCCCAGCGGCGGTCCTGGCTGAAGGCGACCTGTGTCGGCACGCCGCCGGGAGCGGCGAGGAAGAAATCGCGGACATTCTGGCTGGTCGTGCGCGAAATGTCCCAATGGTCGAGCGCCTCGCCGAGGCTTGCCGTGTGCACGGTCGGCAGGTCGCGGTTGATCAGCCCGGCGCTATCGAGCTGGCCGAGGATCGCCATGATGCCGCCGGCGCGGTGGACGTCCTCCATATGGACGTCGGATTTTGCCGGCGCCACCTTGCACAGCACCGGGACACGCCGCGACAGCCGGTCGATGTCTTCCATGGTGAAATCGACCTCGCCTTCATGCGCGGCAGCCAATATGTGCAGCACGGTGTTGGTCGAGCCGCCCATGGCGATGTCGAGCGTCATGGCATTCTCGAAGGCGCCCTTGGAAGCGATGGAGCGCGGCAGCGCGGTTTCGTCGTCCTGCTCGTAATAGCGCTGGGCGAGATCGACGACCAGATGGCCGGCCTCGACGAACAGGCGCTTGCGATCGGCATGCGTCGCCAGCGTCGAACCATTGCCGGGCAGCGACAGGCCCAGCGCCTCGGTCAGGCAATTCATCGAATTGGCAGTGAACATGCCCGAGCAGGAGCCGCAGGTCGGGCAGGCCGAGCGCTCGATGACCTTGACGTCCTCATCGGAAATCTTGTCGTCGGCGGCAGCCACCATCGCGTCGACCAGATCGAGCGCCTGCGTCTTGCCGGCGAGCACCACCTTGCCGGCTTCCATCGGTCCGCCGGAGACGAAGACGGTCGGGATGTTGAGGCGCAGCGAGGCCATCAGCATGCCGGGCGTGATCTTGTCGCAGTTGGAGATGCAGACCATGGCGTCGGCGCAGTGCGCGTTGACCATGTATTCGACGGAGTCGGCGATCAGCTCGCGCGACGGCAGCGAATAGAGCATGCCGTCATGGCCCATGGCGATGCCGTCATCGACGGCGATGGTGTTGAATTCCTTGGCGACGCCGCCGGCCTTTTCGATCTCGCGCGCCACCAATTGCCCAAGGTCCTTGAGATGGACGTGGCCGGGCACGAACTGGGTGAAGGAATTGACCACGGCGATGATCGGCTTGCCGAAATCACTGTCCTTCATGCCTGTGGCGCGCCACAGGCCGCGGGCGCCGGCCATGTTGCGGCCATGAGTGGTGGTGCGGGAACGATAGGCGGGCATGAACTTTCCTTGGCTGGCTGGCTGCGCTCGATGCGGAGCGTAGCGTCGCTGAATTCGGACCGGAGGCGTTATAGACGCCGAAGCCTGGTCTGGCCACAATTTTGCAATGCGCCAGATTTTCCCAGGAAATTCGATGCCACTGTCGGATTGCGTGCCGCCCGGACGTCCTTGGGCAAACGGCAGGGCAAATGACGCCAAACGTCAAGCCAGGCCGTTTCCCTGCGATAGCCAACTGAAACAGCCCAAGGAGCAAGACATGCAAAAGATCACCACCTGCCTGTGGTTCGACGACCAGGCCGAAGAGGCGATGAATTTCTACATCTCCATCTTCAAGAATTCGAAGGTGCTGAGCGTGCTGCGTTGGCCCGAAGGCCACGCCGATGAAGGCAAAGTGCTGGTGACCACGTTTGAACTCGACGGTGTGCAGTTCCAGGCGCTCAACGGCGGACCGCAATTCAAGTTCAACGAGGCGATGTCACAGTCGATCGACTGCAAGACGCAGGAAGAGGTCGATTATTTCTGGGACAGACTCATCGAAGGCGGCGGCGAACCGTCGCAATGCAGCTGGCTGAAGGACAAATTCGGCATCTCCTGGCAAGTCGTGCCTGAGCAACTGCCGCGCCTGCTTCTGGATCCGGACCGGGCCAAGGCCGGCCGGGTGATGTCAGCGATGATGCAGATGAGCAAGATCGACATCGCCAAGATCGAAGCGGCGGCCAAAGGGTAATCTAGACGCAAGAGATGAGACGGCGCGCCATTGGATGGCGCGCCGTTCGTCTTCACGCCGCCTTGTCACGGACCTGATAATCCTTGACCGCTGCAAAGCGGATCGCCTTCCAGCGCTCGGCCTCGTAGTTGAGCGAGAAGGCGTGCTGGGCGAGGAACACCGGATCGTTGTCGAGGTCGCGGGCGATGTCGCCGCGATGCGCCTCGATGAAGCGCTGCACCTCGGCCTTGTCGCCGGCGGAGATCCAGCGGCAGACGGAAAAGCGCGACATCTCGAAATCGACTGGCAGCGTGTATTCGAAGTTCAGCCGCTCCTTCAGCACGTCGAGCTGCAGCGCGCCGACGACGCCGACGATTGCCGGCGAGCCGTCCTCCGGCGAAAATAGCTGCACGACGCCTTCCTCGGCCATCTGGTGCAGCGCTTCCTTCAACTTCTTGGCCTTCATCGCGTCGCCGAGGCGGACGCGGCGCAGGATTTCCGGGGCGAAGTTGGGCACGCCGCGGAACAGGATCTCCTCGCCTTCGGTCAGCGTGTCGCCGATGCGTAGCGTGCCGTGATTGGGGATGCCGACGACGTCGCCGGCAAAGGCCTCGTCGGCGGTGACGCGGGTGCGGGCGAAGAAGAATTGCGGCGCCGACAGGCTCATCGGCTTGCCCGTGCGCACGAGCTTGGCCTTCATGCCGCGCTCGAGCTTGCCCGAACAGACGCGCACGAAGGCGATGCGGTCGCGGTGGTTCGGATCCATGTTGGCCTGGATCTTGAACACGAAGGAGGTCATCTTCTCCTCCGTCGCCTCGACCCTGCGGGTGTCGGCCTCCTGCGCGCGCGGCGGCGGTCCGTAGGCGCCGAGCGCCTCGATCAGGTCACGCACGCCGTAATTGCGCAGCGCCGAGCCGAAATAGACCGGCGTCAGGTGACCTTCGCGGAAGGAATCGATATCGAGGGGTCTGCACGCTTCGCGCGCGAGTTCCAGTTCCTCTATGAAGGCCTCGCGCTCGTTTTCCGGCAGAAGACCGGCGACGCGGTTGGAATCGGGACCGTTGACCGGCGTGCGCTCCTTTTCGGCGTCACCCCTGCGCACGGCGTTCAGCGCCAGATGGTAGGTGCCGGCGAAGGTCTTGCCGCGGCCGATCGGCCAGGTGATCGGGGCTGTGTCGAGCGCCAGTTTCTGCTCGATCTCGTCGAGTATCTCGAACGGGTCGCGGCTTTCGCGGTCCATCTTGTTGACGAAAGTGATGATCGGGATGTCGCGCAGCCGGCAGACCTCGAACAGTTTCAGCGTGCGCGGCTCGATGCCCTTGGCGGCGTCGATGACCATGACGGCCGAGTCGACCGCCGAGAGCGTGCGATAGGTATCGTCGGCGAAATCCTCGTGGCCGGGCGTGTCGAGCAGGTTGAAGACATTGTCCTCATATTCGAAGGTCATCACCGAGGTGACCACCGAAATGCCGCGCTCGCGCTCGATCTTCATCCAGTCGGACCGGGTCTGGATGCGATCCTTCTTGGCCTTGACCTCGCCGGCAAGCTGGATGGCGCCACCGAACAGCAGCAGCTTTTCGGTCAGCGTTGTCTTGCCGGCGTCGGGGTGCGCGATGATCGCGAAAGTGCGGCGGCGCGATACCGCGTTTTCGATGTCTTCAGCCAATGTCTGGAATCCTGTCTGTGGCGCGGGCTTCTAGCAGCGCTTTTGTGGCCTGTCGACGGTTTTGGGCAAACAGGCCTTGGCCACACTTGAGATAGGCTCGCCGCAATGGCATCAGAAGACCCGGTTCTGCAGAGGTCCAGCATGAGCAAGAACATCATCGTCATCGGCGCCGGCATCGTCGGCGCCTCGATCGCCTGGCATCTGGCGAAGGCCGGGGCGGAGGTAACGGTGATTGCCGACAGCGCCGCCGGTGGCGTCGCCACGCCGAACTCCTTTGCCTGGATCAATGCCAGTTGGGGCAATCCGGAGATTTATTTCCGGCTGCGCACCCGTTCCATGGCCGAATGGTCGCGGCTGGCGCGGGACGTGCCCGGCCTGCCACTCGCCTGGTGCGGCGGCCTGTGCTGGGATCTGCCGGCGGCCAAGCTCGAGGCCTATGCCAGCGAGCATTCCGCCTGGGGCTATGGCATGGAGCGTGTCGACCGTGCGCGGGCAGCGCGCATCGAGCCAAATCTGGCAGAACTTCCGGATTTCGCTCTCTATGTACCTGGGGAAGGCGTCGCCGAACCCGTCGCCGCCACGCGCGCTCTGCTGACCGATGCCGAACGGCGCGGTGCCCGCATCCTGGCCGGGGCGGCTGTGACCGCGCTGGCGCAGACTAACGGCGGGGTCGTCGGGGTGGACACGTCTTCC
>NZ_NWQG01000167.1:0-15033 GCF_002529485.1 Mesorhizobium sanjuanii | reverse complement strand
GTGTCGGATCACCGGACATAGCCGCGACGGCTGGCGTAAAATTGCCGATCGAGACCCCGCCAGGCCTGATCGTCCATTCACGCCCCTTTGAAAAATTGCTCAACGGCCTGGTTCTGGCCGAGCGGCTGCACATGCGCCAGACGGCGGAAGGCCGCATCATCGCCGGCTCGGATTTCGGCGGCGCCGACCCCGGAATGGATGCCGAAGCCACCGCGCGCGATCTCTTCGCAGCGACAAAAGCCATGCTGCGCGGCTCTGACGGGCTGGAGTTGGATTTCCATACGATCGGCTACCGGCCGACGCCAACCGACGGCTTTCCGATCATCGGCCGCGCCAAGGGCGTGCCCGGCCTATACGTTGCGGTCATGCATTCCGGCGTCACGCTGGCGCCCGCCGTCGGTCTGTTCGCCGCCCGCGAGATCCTCGACGGCGAGCGCGATCCGCTGCTGGCGCCCTACGGATTGGCGCGGTTTGCCCGGTGACCGGCGAACAGCGAGCCGTGATGAAGGGGCCGCCGAGTTCAGCCCACCAGCGCCAGTTTCGTTACGGTCGCGGCGAAGGGGTGGATGCTCATGCCTGATGTCGTGATGGTGACGAAACTCGACGGCGGGATGGCCTGCCAGTCGCCGCCGTCTCGGTCGAACGGCTCGGAGACAATGCAGCGGCCGGCGCCCTTGGCAGCGGTGTAGAGCGTCGGCGCGTGGCCGTCGCTGGCATGGCGCACGGCGTAGAGCGCTTGCCCGTCCGAGAAGGCGGCGGTTAGTTTCAAAGCCGGCTCAAGACCGGCGCGGCGGGAGGCGTCGACGACACGGCTGGTCGCGCGGGCGACAGCGCCTTGCGGATCACTGGCCAGACCCTCGTCGATCATCAGCAGGAAAAAGAGTTCCGAATCGGTGGTGCCTTCGCGCTGGTCGAAGACAGTGTCGGAAAGCGAATTTTCCAGCGCGCGGCGGATCTTCTCGAAGCCGCCGATCTGGCCGTTGTGCATGAACGACCAGCGGTCCGAGATGAACGGGTGGCAGTTCATGCGGCTGGTGGCGCCGCCGGTCGAGGCGCGCACGTGAGCGAGGAACAGGCCGGAACGGATCTGCCGGCAAAGGCTCTTCAGGTTGGGGTCGGACCAGGCCGGCAGGATATCGCGATAGAGGCCGGGCTCGGGCCGATCGCCATACCAGGCGAGCCCAAAACCGTCGCCATTGGTCGGCGACTTGGCTTCCTGGGCGCAATGGCTCTGGGTGATCAGCGAGTGGCAGGGCGCCGTGACGATGTCTTCGAGGAAGACCGCTTCACCAAGATAGGCCGCCCATCGGCACATTCGCTTCTACCGTTCGTTATGCGCGATCCATCAGAGCCGCCGGCTTCTTGACCGCGTGTGTGCCTCTGTTGTTCGTGCGCTCGTATAGCTCACGGACGATTCGGCTGGCGGTAGTCTCGAACAGAAATGGCAAGAAAGCGTGAATGAACGCGGCGCCCGCGGCCATGGACAGGCGCGAACAGAACCACGCGGCAAAGGCCATATGGCTGAAATAGGTCTCGCCCACCTTGGCCGGGTGAGAGGTGAAGAGACTTGCAAGCCGTGTCGTCATGGTGATCTCCCTCCTGCCGGGACAAGCCCCCGATGCTGAGTATCTTGGCATAGGCTCGCGGTTCATTGGTCTCAAATTGTCCTTGTTTCCGGTGCTATTTTGGGACAAGCATCCCAAATGGCGCCCGATATCGATGAAATGGATCGAAGATTGCTGGCCGAGTTGCAGCGCGACGGCACGCTGTCGGTCGACCAGTTGTCGGAGCGAGTGGCTTTGTCGCGCAATGCCTGCTGGCGTCGGGTGAAGCGGCTGGAGGAAGGTGGCGTCATCACCGGGCGGGTGGCCCTGGTCGATGCCGACAAGCTTGGGCTCGGCCTCTCGGTGTTCATCCTGATCCGAACCTCCAACCACGATCCGGACTGGCTGCAGAAGTTCCGCGCGGCGGTGACCGGCTTCCCCGAGATCACCGGGGTCTACCGCATGTCCGGCGATCTCGATTATGTGCTCAGGGCCCGCGTCGCCGATGTGAAAGCCTATGACCGGCTCTACCAGCGACTGATCGCCAAGGTGCCGCTGTCGGATGTTTCGGCTTCCTTCGTCATGGAGGAGATCAAGGAGACGACAATCGTGCCGGTGGAACTGCGGTGAGGCGGAACCACCTAAAAAGAAAGCCGTTGATAGCCCTGCGGCCGAGTTGACCGAATCGGCATTCGTGCCGATAGGAGTGGCTTTATGCGTGCTGCCCTTTATCCTACTTCCGTCATCGGCCCCTCCGTCGGTTTCGTCAGGCTGCGGCATGGCGAAGGCCTGCCATTGCCGGCCTATGAAAGTGCAGGTGCGGCCGGCATGGATCTGCGCGCCGCCGTTCCGGACGATCGGCCGCTGCTGATCCTGCCCGGGAAACGCGCGCTGGTGCCGACCGGGCTGATCCTGGAAATCCCGGAAGGCATGGAAGGTCAGGTCCGGCCGCGTTCGGGACTTGCCTTCAAGCATGGCCTCACCTGTCTCAACACCCCCGGCACCATCGACAGCGACTATCGCGGCGAGGTGAAGGTGCTGTTGATCAATCTCGGCGACGAGGATTTCGCGGTGACGCGCGGCATGCGGATTGCCCAGATCGTCTTTGCATCCGTCATGCAGGCGACGGTCGAGGAGCGCACGTTGGCCGGCGGCACGGCGCGCGGCTCGGGCGGGTTCGGGTCGACCGGCACGGCCTGATGAGCGCGGCGAAATGAGAATACCCAAACTCGTCATCTTCGATTGCGACGGGGTTCTGGTCGACACCGAGAACCTGGCCAATCACCGCCTCGCCGAATGGCTTACTACCGCCGGGTATCCAGCCAGCTTCGAATACTGCCGCAAGCATTTTTCCGGCCGCAGCATGGTCTCGGTGCAGAAGGAGGTCGAGGCTTTCGGCGTCAGCCTCGGCGCCGATTTCGTCGATCGCTGGAACGCCGGCCTGCCCGATCTTTTCGCGCATGGCGTCGAAGCGATCCCCTATGTCAGGGACTTCATCGAGGCCGTTCACGCTGCCGGCATCCCAGCTTGCGTCGCATCGTCGGCACGTGTGTCGAAAATGCATATCACGCTCGGCCAGACCGGGCTTTTGCCGCTGTTCGAGCATGCGCTGTTCAGCTCCACCATGGTCTCACGCGGCAAGCCATTCCCCGACCTGTTCCTGCATGCCGCAAGCACGATGGGCTTCGCGCCCGCCGACTGCATCGTCATCGAGGACAGCGTCGCCGGGACGCAAGCCGGCATTGCCGCCGGCATGCGGGTGTTTTCCTATCACGGCGACCCGTATTCCGACCGCGACGGCCTCGCCGGGGCCGGCGGCATCCTGTTCGACGACATGCGTGACCTGGCTGGGCTGGTGCCCATCCACTGATCGGATTTTCGGCAGCACATATCAGTTGTAGGCTTTGACGAGCGCCACGCTGATGCGTTTGTCAGCAGAAAACGCCAAACGCTTCTGAACCAATCGCATTCGTTTGCCCGGCGCAAATCGGCACGCTAGAATCCTTTTCACCTCGTTGCATCTGAAGAGGAGCATTCATGGACAAGGGCAAGATCTTTCGCGACCTGCATGGCTCGATCTTCGTCATGCCCAATCCGTGGGATGTCGGCACGACGAAGCTGCTCGCTTCCTTCGGCTTCCAGGCGCTGGCGACGACCAGCGCCGGCTTTGCCTTTTCGCGCGGCCTGCCCGACGGTGCGGTGACCTTCGACGCCATGATCCATCACTGCCGCGAGGTGACGGCGGCGACTACCCTGCCCGTCTCGGCCGATCTCGAAAAGGGCAAGGGGGATAGCGCCACAAGTGCCGCCGAGACCATCTTCGCGGCCGAAGCGGCGGGCCTCGCCGGCTGCTCGATCGAGGACCATACCGGCGAACCCGACAAGCCGATCTACGATTTTTCGCATGCGGTCGAGCGCGTCGCTGCCGCGGCGGAGGCTGCACGGGCGCTGAAGCGCGATTTCGTCTTCACCGCGCGGGCCGAGAATTTCCTCTGGGGCAAGACCGACATCGACGACACGATCAAGCGGCTGCAAGCCTTCGAAAAGGCCGGCGCGGATGTGCTGTATGCGCCGGGTATCGGCGACATCGAGACGGTGCAGACCATCTGCTCGTCGGTGAGCAAGCCGGTCAACGTCATGGCGAGGCCCGGCTTCACCGTTGCCGATCTTGCCCTGGCAGGCGTCAAGCGCATTTCGCTCGGGCCCTGGCTGACCAATTTCGCTTTCGGCATGCTGGAGACAGCGGCACGCGAGATCCAGCAGGACGGCACGTTCGGCTTCACTCGCGCCGCCATGCCTTTCAGCAAAATACAAGAGCTGTTTTCGAAGCCTGAAGAATGACGCTCACCGTCGTCGACATGCATACCGGCGGCGAGCCGCTCAGGATCGTCACCGGCGGCTACCCCGCGCTGCCCAAGGGCACCATCCTGGAAAAGCGCGCCTATGTGCGCGATCACCTCGATCATCTCCGAAAGATCCTGATGTTCGAGCCGCGCGGTCATTACGACATGTATGGCGCGCTGCTGGTGGAGCCCGACCTGCCCGGCGCCGATCTCGCGGTGCTGTTCATGCACAATGAGGGCTATTCGACCATGTGCGGCCACGCCATCATCGCGCTCGGCCGCTATGCCGTCGACGAGGGGCTGGTGGCCCGGCGGGAGCCGGTGACGACAGTCAACATCGAGGCACCGTGCGGACTGGTGGTGGCTTCGGTGGAGGTCAGGGACGGCAAGGCGGGTGCGGTGTCGTTCGAGAGCGTGCCGGCCTTCCTGTTCGCCCGCGACCAGCGGATCGAGCTGCCGGGTTTCGGGACGACAAGCTTCGACATCGCCTATGGCGGCGCGTTCTACGCGCTGGCCGATTGCCACCAATTCGGCCTGGAATTCGGCAGGAGCCGCGCGCGCGATTTCGTCGATGCGGCAACGGTGCTGACGGAGACGTTGAAGACAGAATTCCCGCTGTCGCACCCCGACCATGCCGATCTCGCCTTTCTCTATGGCAGCATCCTGACCGACGGCATGGACGCGTTTTCCGGCGAGGCGACAAAGAACATCTGCGTCTTCGCCGAGGCTCAGGTCGACCGCTCGCCAACCGGCTCGGGCGTCACCGCGCGGCTGGCGGCAATGTATGCCAGGGGCGAGATCGCGATCGGGCAGCCACGGATCTTCGAGAGCATCACCGGCTCGCTTTTTTCCGGCAGCGTGACACGAACGGCAAAAGCCGGACCGCATGACGCCGTCATCGCCCGCGTCGGCGGCCGCGCCTACTATTCGGGCCGAGCCGAGTTCATCGTCGAGCCCGACGACGAGTTGGGACGCGGCTTCTTGCTGTTCTGAGCGGTCTCCCGCCCCTCCCGTGCCGAAATCGCCTTGTGCAGGTGCACCATCATGGCGGCGGCGAAAAGCGGCGTCACCAGATTGAGCAACGGCACGGCGAGGAAGGCAGCGATGAGCAGGCCGGCCAGGAACACCGTGCCGGCATATTTCCGGCGCAGCGCCCGGGCCTCGGCCTCAGGCCGAAAGCGCATGGCGGCGAATTCAAAGAACTCGCGCCCAAGCAGATAGCCGTTGACGATGAAGAAGGCGGCGATGTTGACGCCCGGCACCAGGAGCAACAGCAGAGCCACGATGTTGCCAAGGATGACGACGCCGAAGAATTTTATCGCCAGCACCAGCGAGCGCAGCGCCGGCACGGCGCTGCCGGGCGGATCGCCGGGATAGTCGGTGCGCTCGACCACCTCGGCGACATCGTCGAGGAACAGGCCGGCAACGATCGCCGTCACCGGCGCGATAAGCAGCGCCATCCCGAAGGCAAGAGCGATAGCGGCGATGATGCCGCCCAGCCAGCCGGCCCAGGACGGCAGGCCAGGCATCAGTGCCTCAAGCCATGGCAGGGCCAGCCATTCCACGAGGCTGGTCAGCCCGAACCACAAGGCCACCAGCGCCAGCAAGGTGAGCCCCAGCGTCTTGACGAAAACCGAGCGGAATTCGGGTGAGAACAGCCGGCTCAAGGCGGCGCGGGCGGCGTCTGATATCACGGCGTTTTCGAACCCAATGTGTGAAGCCCATTTCGGGCAGGACGCTCCCGAGATAGGAAGGACCGGCAACCAACGCAACTGGGGCTGATAGGGCCGCCTACCGCGCGAGCGCAGGCTTGCGGGCGGGGATGGTCATCGCCGCCACGCCGGCGACGACGAAGGCCATGCCGAACCAGGCTGTCGGGCCGAGGCTCTCGCCAAGGAAGAGCGCGCCGATGCCGACGCCGATCGGCACGCGCAGATAGGCTTGCGAGGTGGTGCCGACCGAGCCCAGCGTGTGGATGAGGCGGAAAAAGATCGAGAAGGCGAGCGCGGTCGAAAATACCGAAAGTCCAAGCAGCGCAAGGATTGAGGCCGTCGACGGCGAGAGCGTCCAAGGCCGGTCGAGAACAAGGCTCAGCGGGATGAGGATTGCCGCGCCGCAAATCATCGAACCGGCCGCCGGCACCATGGGGTCAAGGCCCCTGAAGTTGCGCCCGAAAATAGCGGCGCCCGCATAGCTGACGGTGGCGGCGATGACGGCGAGCTGCGCCCAGAGCTGATGGCCAAGACCGCCCAGCGCCTGGGTGCCGACAATGAGGCATATGCCCGCGATGCCCGCCCCGACGCCGAACAGTTTGCGCGTGGTCACCGGCTCATGGCGGGTGATGAGCGCGGTCAAGAGGAAGGTGAAGATCGGTGACGTCGCATTCAGGATGGTGGCAAGACCGGCGTCGATGGAGCGCTCGGCGGCGGCAATCAGCGTGAACGGCACGACGCTGTTCATGCAGGCCTGAAACATGAACCGGCGCCGGTTTGCCGCATCCCTTGGCATGGCAAGGCCGCGCCAGCGGAGGAGCGCGAGCAGGATGCCGCCGGCGATCAGGGTCCGTCCCGCGATGAAGGTCACGGGCGGGATCGTCTCGACGCCGACCTTGATGAAGGAGTAGGACGCGCCCCACAGGACGGCCAGCACGCCGAGCAGGGCCAATTCCGTCGTCATGTTGATCTTTTCTGGCATTGCTTGTTTGCGCCTTCGGAAACTTCGATTGGATCCGCTTTTAGCCGATGACAAACGAAAATGCTTCGATGTGGATGCAACCATAGCCGCCGGCGTCGCAGCCGGTATGGTCCAGGTCGATGCGATGGCTGCAGCAGCGGGCCCGTCGGCAAGGTCGTCGCGATGATTTTTCGGGGTAGGCAAAGTTGCGGCAAATCGCTAGACCCGCCTGCGGCCGGCGTGGCAGAAAGCCGGTGGGTTCTTGGCGGAGATATTAATGCCGGACTATGACGTGCTTTGCATCGGGAATGCCATTGTCGACATCATCGCCCAGTGCGACGAGGCTTTCCTGGAGACGAACGGCATCATCAAGGGCGCGATGAACCTCATCGATACCCACCGCGCCGAACTGCTCTACAGCCGCATGGGCCCGGCGATCGAAGCCTCCGGCGGCAGCGCCGGCAACACGGCGGCGGGCGTCGCCTCCTTCGGCGGACGCGCCGCCTTCTTCGGCAAGGTCTCGAACGACCCGCTCGGCGAGATCTACGCCCACGACATCCATGCGCAGGGCGTCGCCTTCGACACAAGGCCGCTTCAGGGCGAACCGCCGACGGCGCGCTCGATGATCTTCGTCACGCCCGACGGCGAGCGCTCGATGAACACCTATCTTGGCGCCTGCGTCGAGCTCGGGCCGGAGGATGTCGAGGCCGACAAGGCTTCCGGTGCTGCGGTCACCTATTTCGAAGGCTATCTGTGGGACCCGCCGCGCGCCAAGGAAGCGATCCGGCAGACGGCGAAGCTCGCGCATGCCGCCGGCCGCGAAGTGTCGATGACGCTGTCGGATTCGTTCTGCGTCGACCGCTACCGAGAAGAGTTTCTTGACCTGATGCGCTCGGGCACGGTCGACATCGTCTTTGCCAACAGCCACGAGATCAAGTCGCTCTACCAGACCGCCTCCTTCGACGAGGCGCTGGCGCAGATCCGCAAGGACTGCAAGATCGCCGCCGTCACCCGCTCGGAAAAGGGCTCGGTGATCGTGCGCGGCGACGAGACCGTCACCATCCAGGCGACCAGGATCCGCGAGCTGGTCGACACGACCGGCGCCGGCGACCTCTATGCCGCCGGCTTCCTCTATGGCTACACGCAAGGCCGCAGCCTGAAGGCGTGCGGCGATCTCGGCTCGCTGGCGGCCGGCCTGGTCATCCAGCAGATCGGCCCAAGGCCGCGTCAGAATTTGCGCCGCGAGGCCGAGCAGGCGGGGTTGATTTAGCGAGTCTTACCTCCCCTGATGTCGCGGCGTAGCGGCGGCTTTTGCCGTCGTCCCGCACAGTCGAACCGCAACAATTGAAACACTTCAGTCGAGTTTCGGCATTCGTCCGAAACAGTGGAGGGCGAAAAGCCACGCCATGGAGCGAACCCCGACGGGACGGCTCCGCGGCCAAGGCCGCCAACCAACTGAAGGACGAAGAAAGATGTTCACTCCTGTAACAGTCGACGCTTTCAGCGGCGTCGATCCCGGCGCGTTGACGCCGACGCAGTACGAGAAACTCTATACCGGCGCGATGGCTCGCGCCCGACAGGAAAGATCGGCCGTGCCCGCCAAGGGCATGGCGCGCCTGGCATCGATGTTCGGCATCGGACGTCGCATCCCCGGCATCGTCCTGCTGCTGGCGACGATCATCGGGGCCATGGCCGTCACCGACGGCGCCCGCGCCGAGGGGAACAAGTTCAAGATGAAACAAGGCATTTCACAGGCGGTGAAGCAGAACTCGGCGCCGCCGCAGTATCGGCTCGCTCGTCGCGGCGAAACCCTCAGGCCGACAGGCAAACTGCCGTCCCTTGGCGATAAGATCCGCCCCAGGATAAATGCGAAAATCGACTGCGCCGTGATTGGCTGCAAAACCAAGCCGCCGATCCTCAAGCATAGGCCCAAGCTGCATTGCAAGGTGTTCGGATGCAAGCCCGGCAAGGACCATGACGGCCACCACGGCAATCACCATGGCCACCACAAGCACGGCTCCTGGTTCTGGGGCGGTGTGACGATCGTCGCTTCCAATCACGGTGGCTGCGGCTATGAATTCTGGAAATGGAAGACGACCGGCTGGCGCTACTGGCGGCATGCCTATCAGAGCTGCCGCGGCTGGGAATGAGCGATCCATCACCATGTATCTGGCCTTCCCCCGCATGGGGAAGGCTTTTCGCCTGCTGGCTGAGCCGTCGGTCAGGCACCCGCCGTATACGCCGCAATGGCCGCCATATTCACGATGTCCGAGTCCTTGGCATTCAGCGAGACGATCTGAACCGGCTTGTTCAAGCCGACCAGCAGCGGGCCGATGACGGTCGAGCCGCCGAGTTCCTGCAGCATCTTGGTCGAGATCGAGGCCGAGTGGAAGGCCGGCATGATCAGCACATTGGCAGGGCCGGTAAGCCTGATGAACGGATATTGCGCCATGGCGCGGGCATTGAGCGCCACGTCGGCGGCCATCTCACCATCATATTCGAAATCGACACGCCTCTTGTCGAGAATGCGCACCGCTTCCTGGACGCGTTCGGAGCGCTCGCCCTGCGGGTGGCCGAAGGTCGAATAGGCGAGCATGGCGAGCCTCGGCTCGTAGCCCATGCGGCGGGCGAAGCCGGCGGCCTCCTCGGCGATGTCGGCGATCTCAACGGCGTTCGGCATGTCGTGCACCGCGGTGTCGGCGACCAGCACGGTACGGCCCCGCGCCAGCACGATCGACACGCCGATGACGCAATGGCCGGGCTTGGCGTCGATGACGCGGCGGATGTCGTCGAGCGCCGTCGAATAGTTGCGGGTGACGCCGGTGACGATGCCGTCGGCGTCGCCCAGCGCCACCATGCAGGCGGCGAAATGGTTGCGGTCGTTGTTGATCAGGCGCTGGCAGTCGCGGAACAGGAAGCCCTTGCGCTGCATGCGCTCGTAGAGATAGTCGGTGTAGACGCTGTTGCGGCGCGACAGCCGCGCATTGATGATCTCGATGCCCTGCTTGTTGAGCTCGATGCCGGCCTGCCGGGCGTTCTCCTTGATGACGTCGTCGCGGCCGAGCAGGATAGCGGTGCCGAGCCGCTGGTTCACATAAGAGACGGCGGCGCGCATCACCTGCTCCTCCTCGCCCTCGGCGAAGACGATGCGCTTGGGCTGGCGGCGGACGCGGTCGTAGATGCGCTGCAGCGTGGACGCAATCGGATCGCGGCGGGCCGACAGTTCCTGCGCATAACGGTCGAGATCGAGGATCGGCTTGCGGGCGACGCCGCTGTCCATCGCCGCCTTGGCCACCGCCATCGGGATGGCCGCGATCAGGCGCGGGTCGAACGGCACCGGGATGATGTAGCTGGGGCCGAATTTCGGCCGGTTGCCCTGATAGGCGGCGGCGACGTCGTCGGGCACGTCCTGGCGCGCCAGCTCGGCGAGCGCGCGTGCCGCGGCGATCTTCATGTCGTCGTTGATGGTGGTGGCGCGCACATCCAGCGCGCCGCGGAAGATATAGGGGAAACCCAGCACATTGTTGACCTGGTTCGGATAGTCCGAACGGCCGGTGGCCATGATGGCGTCGGTGCGGATCTTTGCCACCTCCTCCGGCGTGATCTCCGGATCGGGATTGGCCATGGCGAAGATGATCGGGTTTTTGGCCATGGACTGCACCATTTTGGTGGTCAGCGCGCCCTTGGCGGAGAGGCCGAGGAAGACATCGGCGCCGTCGAGCGCCTCGGCCAGCGAGCGCGCCTCGGTCTTGACCGCGTGCGCCGACTTCCACTGGTTCATGCCTTCGGTGCGGCCCTGGAAGACCACGCCCTTGGTGTCGCACAGGATGATATTCTCGGGCGCGAAGCCCATCGCCTTCATCAGTTCGATGCAGGCGATGCCGGCCGCCCCGGCGCCATTGCAGACCATTTTGGTGGTCTTCATGTCGCGGCCGGTGATCTCCAGCGCGTTGATCAGGCCGGCGGCCGAGATGATGGCGGTGCCGTGCTGGTCGTCGTGGAAGACGGGAATATCCATCAATTCGCGCAGGCGCTGCTCGATGATGAAGCATTCCGGCGCCTTGATGTCCTCGAGGTTGATGCCGCCGAAGGACGGGCCGAGATAGCGCACGCAGTTGATGAATTCGTCGGCGTCCTCGGTGTCGACCTCGAGATCGATGGAATCGACATCGGCGAAGCGCTTGAACAGCACCGCCTTGCCTTCCATGACCGGCTTGGAGGCGAGCGCGCCGAGATTGCCGAGGCCGAGGATGGCGGTGCCGTTGGAGATGACGGCGACCATGTTGCCGCGGGTCGTATAGTCGAAAGCGCGACTCGGGTCCTCGGCAATGGCAAGGACAGGCACCGCGACGCCCGGCGAATAGGCAAGGCTCAGATCGCGCTGCGTCGCCATCGGCTTGGTGGCGACGATCTCCAGCTTCCCGGGCCGGCCCATGGCGTGGAACTCCAGCGCCTCCTGGGCGCTGACGGAGGGGCCGTTGTTTTCGGTTTTCCTGGCCATGATGCTTTCGATTTCCTCGCCGGTACAGCACCGCTTGAGACGGGCGCTTTTTTGTGGAGTTCCGAATTAAGGCCACACGCCGCCGCTGTAAACCGCCAAGCGACAGGGAATCGTGGCGACAGGGAATCGTGGTTGAGCGCGGCGTCTTTGGTCAGGCCCGATCGGCAGGGGAGGCCAGCGCGGCTAGCTCGCGCGCGTGGTCACGCACCGGGGCCCATCGCATCAGCGCAGAGGTCGGGGGAAATGGCCATTGCGAGAGCGGCGGCGCGTCGCTGCCCATGCGCCGCAACAGCGCCGACAGATAGGCCATCAGTTCCAGCCGCTGCGCGCGCACCTTTTCCAAGGTGCGGGCACGGATCTCCTGGCGCGGGATGGCGCGGTCGCGCAGCGTCTCGACAGCTTTGCGGATCGCCGCGGGTTCCGGCTCGGCGATCAGGCAATAGTTCGGGTCGAAATACACATCGCGACCGCCGAGGCTCGGCGTCGAGACGATCGGCAGCCCGGCCATCAGATATTCCATGCTGGAGTACATCGCGCCTTCCGCCGCCGACAGGCAGAGCCCGACCGCGGCCTGGTTGTAGACGCGATTGACTTCCGCCTGCGACAGGCTTGCGGTCATGCCGTCAACGATCGGATTGGCGATGCGATGGAGCGGCGATTGCGCCTGCAGGCGGCGGACGAAGGCGCGGGCGCCGGAAGGCGGCAGTTCGCCGATCGACGTGGCGATATGAACCAGCCTTTCGATATCGAAGGCGAGGTAGTGCCGCTTGGTGTGCGATATGCGGCCGGTGTAGACGGCGTCGAACTCGACCGGCACATCCGGCAGCGGCCGGAACACATCCTCCGATATCATCAGATTGTGATTGGAGAAGATCGCGGTGCCGCCTGCAGCGGCGATCAGGCGGCGCTCCTCCTCGGTGTTGCAGAGGAAGATGACCTCATGATCGGGGCAAAGCCTGGCATACCAGGCGAGATCCCGGCCGATCTGCTCGACGACGGCCGGCCGCTCCAGGGTCCAGCTCGGCATCAGCAGGAATGCCGCGCGCCGCGAAGCCAGGCGCCGGCCGATGGCGGCAACGGAGTAAAACGGGCGCGGCCCGCCGACCGGCGTATACAAGACCAGCGGATCGCGGCTGACCACGTGCACGGAAACCTGGATGCCGCCGTCGAGGTCGGACAGCGGACCACGGGACGGAAGAATGAAGGGAAACCGCTTTCGCGCCGAGAGCCTGAGCTTGTCCGCGGTTCGGTTGGCGCGGCGCGACGCCTTGAGCAGCACGCGCTGCAGCGGCGACCCGACAGGACCGATCATCTCCTCGAATGTTTCGTGCCTGTCCTTGTCCACTGTGCCCCGCCCAAGCTCCGATCCCTCAGTATTCGCGATTTGGATTTCAGGCAACGTCGTGAGCCCGGCGCCCCTTTCCCCTGCTTTTCGAGGCGCCGGCATTAAACCCGGCAGTCACATCTGCTAGCGTGCCGGCATGAACATGCACATGCCAACCGAGCCCGATGCCCCCGAGGCGACGCCGCCCGCGCCCGTAACGGGCGGCGCCGTCACGCCGATGATGGAGCAGTATATCGAGATCAAGGCGGCGAACCCGGATTCGCTGCTGTTCTACCGCATGGGCGATTTCTACGAGCTGTTCTTCGACGACGCCGAAAAGGCAAGCCGGGCGCTGGGCATCGTGCTGACCAAGCGCGGCAAGCACCAGGGCCACGACATTCCGATGTGCGGCGTGCCGGTGCATGCGGCCGACGACTATCTGCAGAAGCTGATCGGCCAGGGGTTTCGCGTCGCCGTCTGCGAGCAGATCGAGGATCCGGCGGAAGCGAAGAAACGCGGCGGCAAATCGGTGGTACGCCGTGACGTGGTGCGGCTGGTGACGCCCGGCACCATCACCGAGGACAAATTGCTGGCGCCGTCGGAATCGAGTTTCCTGATGGCGCTGGGACGGGTGAAGGGCGGAGCGGAGCACTCCTTCGCGCTCGCCTGGATCGAAATCTCGACCGGCAGCTTCCGGGTCGCCGAGACCACGGCCGACCGGCTGCTCGCCGACGTCTTCCGCGTCGACCCGCGCGAGTTGATCGTCGCCGAGCCGGTGTTCTACGATCCGGAGCTGAAACCGGTGTTCGACGTGCTTGGTCGCGTCGCCAGTCCGCAGCCGCCCTCGCTGTTCGATTCGGCCTCGGCGGCGGGGCGCATCGCCCGCTTCTTCGAGGTGGCGACGCCGGACAGTTTCGGCACGTTTTCGCGCGCCGAGCTGTCGGCGATCTCGGGCGCGATCGCCTATGTCGAGAAGACGCAGAAGGCCGAGCGCCCGCCGCTGTCGCGGCCCGAACGCGAGGAGCAGGGCTCGACGCTGTTCATCGACCCAGCGACACGCGCCAATCTGGAACTCTTACGCACCTTGTCCGGCAGCCGTGAAGGCTCGCTGTTCAAGGCGATCGACCGCACCGTGACCGGCGGCGGGGCAAGGCTGCTTGCCGACCGGCTGATGGCGCCGCTGACCGACCCGACGGCTATCGGCGCACGGCTGGACTCGGTGTCGTTCTTCCGTTCCGAGACGCGGCTCTGCCAGGCGGTGCGGGCAAACCTGAAGAGCGTCGCCGACATGCCGCGCGCGCTATCGCGACTGGCGCTCAACCGCGGCGGCCCGCGCGATCTCGGCGCGCTGCGCGCCGGGTTCGAGGCGGCGGGCGCGATTGCCGAACTGTTTGGAGAAGCTGTCCTCCCCGTGGAACTGGTGGCGGCGCTGGACGCCATCAAGGCGTTGCCGCAAGCGCTGGCCGACCATCTGGTGCAAGCGCTCGGCGAGGAGTTGCCGCTGCTGAAACGCGACGGCGGCTTCATCCGCTCCGGCTATCATGGCGAACTCGACGAGATGCGGGCGCTGCGCGACGAGTCGCGCAAGGTGATTGCCGGGCTGGAACGCTCGCTGATCGAGGAGACCGGCATCCGCTCGCTGAAAATCCGGCACAACAATGTGCTCGGCTACTACATCGAAGTTACCGCCAACCACCATTCGATCATGACCGGCAGCGACGGGGCGAAGGCGCGCTTCATCCATCGCCAGACCATGGCCAATGCCATGCGCTTCACCACGACGGAACTGGCCGAGCTGGAATCGAAGATCGCCAATGCCGCCGACCGGGCGCTGGCGATCGAGCTTGCCGCCTTCGACCGGCTGACGGCTGAAGCCGTCGGCGAGGCGGACAAGATCCGTGCCGGCGCCGAAGCGCTTGCCGTGCTCGACGTCTCGGCAGCGCTCGCCCTGCTCTCGGAAAGCGAGGCCTGGTGCCGGCCGGTGGTCGATGCAAGCCTTGCCTTCGAGATTTCGGGCGGGCGCCATCCGGTGGTCGAGCAGGCGCTGCGCCGTTCGGGTGAAGGCCCGTTCGTCGCCAATGATTGCGACCTGTCGCCCGAAGGTGGGGCGAAGAACGGCGCTATCTGGCTTTTGACCGGGCCCAATAT
>NZ_NWQG01000166.1:27500-41137 GCF_002529485.1 Mesorhizobium sanjuanii | reverse complement strand
AGTTTATACTGGAAGATCGATGCCGTCGGATGCCCTTTAAATGTGCGAATCAGGGAGTAGGAATTTTCGACCTCCTGACTACGGCCGGTTCCGGAACTCGCCAGATATGCATAATTTTGGCAGTCTTCCGCAAAACCGCATTGACGATTTGGAAGATAATGGTAGCAATTGACATCATTGCCGGGTAGGGAGGATTACGCGGCCATGCAAGGGATTTTCACTGGATCATGGGCCGATCGCTATGCCGCCCTGACGGACCCGCGATCGGGTCCGTTGAGCGCGAGCGCCCTGTCCCGGTCCGGATTGGTTCTATGCGGCATAAGCGCCTGCGTGGATGCCAGGATCGACATGCGCGACATTCAGCCCTTGCTGGACGCGCCCGAGGCAAGCCCGGCTGGTGAACTTGCATCGCTCCTGCTCTCACGCGCCGCGCGCGGCATCGGCGGCGAGGTCCGCTTTGAATGGTCGCAAGGTCCGGCCTGGCTCCGTGAGCGGCTTGAGCCGCGCTATGCGCTCGGCGGAACCGGTCCGCAGGCCGCCTGGGTTCTCTCGCGGCTGGGCGTGCCCGCGCTGATCGCGCTCGAGGATCGCCACGAGCAGATGCTGCGGCAAATCCCGAGCGGTGTTCTGCTCGCCGAAGGTGGTGTGATGAAGACGGTCGACGCGATCAGGCCAGCCGGACCGCACATTCCCGAAATATTTATCTTCGAATACACGGCAGGCCAGCCGATCGGCACGCTGGTGCCTCCGCGCTCATCACGCGTCATCGTCCGCTTCTGCGACCGGGGCATCCAGCGCGATGCAGATTTCGAGGCACTGTCCCGGCAACTGGCGTCATCGGCTGCCACCGGCTTGCTTTCCGGCCTCAACGACGAGGCGGTGGAGAATGTCGGCACGGCCAGCCGGCATGTCTTCGAACTCAGCCGGGCCTGGAAGGCGGCGGGGCTCAAGACCATCCATTTCGAGCTCGCCGGTTACGCCTCGCTGGCCGCCGTGGAAGAATTGCTCGCCCAGGCAAAAGGCACGATCACCTCTCTCGGCATGAGCCATTCCGAGCTTCTCGCCATGGACCCTTCGGCCCAATCACCCCGAGAGGCGATGATGGCGCTCGCGGAGCGCCTGGATCTTGAACGCGTCTGCGTTCACGCCGACACCTGGGCCGCGGCCATCACGATCAACGATCCGCGCGAGGAGGAACTTGCCTTGATGACTGGCTGCGCCATCGCCAGCTCACGCGCCGCAACCGGCGCACCAGCCGAGATCATTACCACGGCACCCGAGGTTCAGTTCCACACCGTGCCGTTCGAAATGCCGGTGCGCAAAGGGCGCTGGTCCTTCGTCGCATGCGCTTCGCCCTACGTCGAAAAGCCCGCCACCACACTTGGTCTCGGCGACAGTTTCACGGCCGGCTGCCTGCTGATGCTTGGCCGGCACAGCCGGGCCGACACGCGCACCGCCCTCAAGCAAGCATGAAGGAAGATCCGATGTATCTCGAACGATTCCGCCTGGATGGACAAACGGCATTCATCACCGGCGGAGGGCGCGGCATCGGCCTGGCGACAGCCGAGGCGCTCGCCGAAGCCGGCGCGCGGGTGATCATTTCGGACATGAACCCAGACGTGCTCGAAGCCGGCCGGCGGGAATTGACCGAGAAAGGCTATGCGGTCGACGCTGTTGTGCTCGATGTTACCGATTCCAAGGCAGTCGCCGCGGCCGCCCGATCGGCCAACGAGCGTTATCAGGCTGTCGACATCCTGATTGCCAACGCCGGCATCGCCTGGCCGGATACGGCCGGCGAGGAGATGGCGGATGAGGTCTGGCTGAAGGTCGTCGATGTCGATCTCAACGGCGCCTACTGGTCATGCCGGGAATTCGCCAGGCCGATGCTGGAACGCGGTCGTGGCTCCATCGTCACGCTCGGCTCCATGTCCGGCTTGATTTCGAACAAGCCGCAGCGTCAGGCGCACTACAATGCGGCCAAGGCGGCCGTTCATCACCTGACACGCTCGCTTGCCGGAGAATGGGCGGAGCGAGGCGTGCGCGTCAACTGTGTGGCTCCGACCTATGTGGACACTGTCATGTCCCGCGACGGCTTCACCGACGACAAACTCATGCCGGTCTGGATGGACATGACGCCGATGAAGCGTGTGGCGCGGGCGGACGAGATCGCGGCACCCATCCTCTTTCTTGCCTCCAGTGCTTCCAGTGCGATGACCGGCTCGGTGGTCGTGGTGGATTGTGGATATACGATTTGGTAGAGATTGACCGAAATTGATCGGAAACCGGCCGGCATCATAGCCAGCCACCAACCGGGTGATGCATGGAGTCTCCGAGTAAGCGCGTCGACATCGTTCCGGCCAAACGGCGGGCTCTGATCTTGGAGCATCTGCGGATCAACGGGGCGGCGAGCATCCAGGAACTGGCCGACACGATCGGTGGTTCGCAATCGACCGTTCGGCGCGACCTCGAGGATCTCGTGGAAAAGGGCTATCTGGAACGCACCCATGGTGGTGCGCATCTGCTTCAGCCGATGCGGGCCACCTTCGAAAGGGAGATGACGGTCAACGCCGAACTCCAGCACGCCGAAAAGGTGGCGATCGGCCGCGAGGCTGCCCAGCGCCTCAGCGCTCGAGACAGTGTCATCTTCGACAGTTCCTCGACGGTGATGGAGGCGGTTCGCGCGGCTGCCGAGCGCGATCTGCCTCTGACCGTGGTGACCAACAGCCTGCAGATCGCCGACTTTGCCGCCGACATCAAATCCTGGCGCATCATCCTGCCCGGCGGCACCGTCCGGCCGGGCTATCGCCATCTTGCCGGCGAGCCGGGTGAAAGCTTCATCAGGACGCTCCACGCCGACATTTGCATGACGGGCGCTTCAGCGGTAACCGGCACCCTGCTCACCGAGACGGCGCTTGAGGTTGCATCCCTCAAACGGGCCATGATTGCGTCGGCCAGGCGAACAATCCTGCTTGTGGACGGTTCGAAGTTTACGGCGCCTGGCTTCTGCACGCTCTGCGATATCTCCGAGATTGACGAAGTCATCACCGACGACAGCGCTTCCAAGGAGGCGCTGGCCCTGCTGCGATCGGAGGAGTGCCTGGTGACCGTTGCCTCCACAAGGGCGTCGATATCAGCGGCATAGCGAAATCCGGACGGCCCGCGCCGGGCGTCAAACGCAAAACCTGCCGAACCCAACCGGCTGAAATTTATGAAGAATTGGGTTGCGAGGGGTAGGACTTGATTTTTTCTGTCCCACCGGGCGGCTTATCTTCATCCCTGGATCAACTTTAGCGCCGGACACCCTCTCGTCATTGGTCCTGTCGGATCGCAATTCAAATAATTGCCTGACTATCGATCAAACGCCCGAAGCATGACCCTCACTTTGCCGTTGACTTTACGAAAGTGCCGCGCAATTATTCTCAAGTCGAGCAAATGCTCGGTATGTGGAGGTGTGCTTGCGCACCGCCGGGAGAGGACCAAAGGGAGGAATGCCATGAAATTGCTCAGGGGGCTGGCAGCCGCCGTGCTGCTGGCGTTGGCCACCGCGATTGCGGCGGGACCGGCTTATGCCCAGGCGCTGTCCGGAAAGAAGATCGGGATCGCGGCGCGTGAGATCACCAACGACTACAACCGTGACATCATCGCGGGCGCCACCGCCGTGCTCAAGGCGGCCGGCGCCGAAGTCGTGGTGACCGATGGCGGGACAGATCCGCGCAAACACAACGAGAATATCGAGAGCCTTGTCAATTCCGGCGTCGCCGGCATCATCGTGCAGCTGGGTGATCCAAAGCAGCTTGCGCCGGTCGTCGCCAAGGCGAATGCCGCCGGAATTCCGGTGATCACGACGTCGATCGGCTCCAAGACGGAAGGCGCGATTGCCGACGTCGGTGGCGACGAGGCCCTGATGGCCGCAATGCTGGCGCGCTCGCTTCTTTCCAGCATCGATTACAAGGGCAATGTCGTCGCCTTCTGGGTGCCGGGGGCGCCGCTCCTCGAGACACGCAAGCGCGTCTTCGAGGCCGTTGTCGCCGACTATCCCAACGTCAAGGTGCAGTGGGTGCCGACCGAGCACAGCGCCGCCAAGGTGCAGACGCAGATGGAAGATTTGCTGACCGCCAATCCCGAAAAGGGCAGCATTGCCGGCGTCTGGGGTGCTTATGACCTTCTGGTGTCGGGCGCGGTCGAAGCTGTCAGACGCTCCGGCCGCGATGAGATCAAGATAGCCTCCATCGACGGCGACCGGATCGGTTTCCAGATGCTGCTCGACGAAGGAAGCCCGTTCGTGGCGACCATCGTGCAGGATGTGCCGGCGATCGGTCGGCTGGCAGCCGAGACGCTCGTTTCCGCCATCGGCGGCAAGAAGGACTTTCCAAGCGCCATCTTTACCGAGGTTTATGTCGCAACCCACGCCAACGGCGCCGCGGCGGCGGAAAAGCGCTGGGGGCCCTCGGTCTGGGATGACCTCGCCATCGCCAGGAAAGACGTGGAAGGCCGGTGGCCTCAGGACAGCGACCTCATCGTCGTACGGCCCGTCCTCCCGTGATGCGCATTGCTGGAGCGGAAGCCCCGCTCCAGCACTTTCTTAAAGGTCGTTGGAATGTCCATGGTAAGTCCGGAAACGCTGTCCGCGCCGGCTGTTCAGCCGGCCGTGGAATGTCGTTCGATAAGGAAGTCTTTTCCGGGCGTTGTTGCCCTCGACGATGTGTCCCTGTCGATAGCACAAGGCGAAATCCACGCTCTCCTCGGTCAGAACGGGGCCGGCAAGTCGACGCTGGTCAAGATACTGACCGGGGTCTACCAGGCGGACGCCGGACAGATATTCATCGATGGCAAGGAAGTCCGTCTGCGCGATGTTCGCGAGGCGGAAGCCAAGGGCATCGCCATCGTTCATCAGGACCAGCAGCTCATCGCCCAGTTCGATGTGGTGAGCAACGCGCTTCTCGGCAACGAGATCGTGCGCATGGGTGGCCTGCTGGACCGCAAGACCATGCGCCTGCGCGTGCAGGAGGCGCTCGACCGCGTCCAGGCCGAGTTCTCCCCCAACGCGCTCGTTCGCGACCTGTCCGTGGCGCAGAGAGCCCAGGTGGCGATCGCTGCCGCGCTGCTGCGCAATCCTACGGCCCTCATACTGGATGAGCCGACGGCCTCGCTCAGCGACAAGGAAGCCGAACACCTGTTTGAGATCATCCGTTCGCTGCGGGCGCAGGGTGTCACCATCATCTACATTTCCCACTATCTCGATGAGGTGCTGGGCCTCGTCGACCGGATTTCCGTGCTGCGTGACGGCAGGCTGGTTGCGACGACGCCCGCCGCCGGGGTCTCGCGCGGCGACATTGTCAAAATGATCGTCGGCCGCGAGGTCTCGCAGCTCTATCCCAAGGAGGAAGTGCCGATCGGTTCGCCATTGCTTGAAGTCCGCGGCCTGGCGCAGGGTTCGGCGCTGCGAGGCGTCGACCTCACGGTTCGCCGCGGCGAAATCCTCGGCATAGCAGGCCTTGTCGGCGCGGGACGCTCGGAGTTGGCGCTTACGCTCATGGGGGCGCTCAAGCGCGACGCAGGCACCGTCAGCATTGACGGCCGCCCGTCCAATCCCTCAGATCCACGCGTCGCCAACGAGCAAGGCTTCGCGCTGATCCCGGAAGATCGCCGGCAGGAAGGACTTATCGCCGACCTGCCGGTTCGCGAGAACCTCACGCTTTCCAACATCGCGCGCTGGGCGACGTTCGGGCTGCTCAATCCTCGCCTGGAAGCGGGAGCCGCGCGCGAGCTTGTCGACCGTCTCGCCATCCAGCCGCCATCCATAAAGACGCTCGCACGAAACCTCTCGGGCGGCAACCAGCAGAAAGTGGTCGTCGGCCGCTGGCTGACGGGCGACTCCCGGGTCTTCCTGTTCGACGAGCCCACGACTGGCGTGGATGTCGGCTCCAAGATCGAGATCTATCGGCAGATGGTGGAATTGGCGCGTTCCGGCGCGGCGGTGATTTTCATCTCCTCGGACTTCGAGGAGATATCGGCCATGTGCGACCGGACCGTGGTGATGCGCAGAGGGCGCATCAACAAGGTGATCGACGATCAGGCGCAAGCAACGCCGGAGGCCCTGCTCTACTGGGCCTCGGGCAGCGCGGCCCCGGAAACGGCCGAAGCGGCTGCCACGCAAGCGGCCAGATCGCCGATGCAGGCCGTCCTCGACACCATGTTCTCGCGCTGGAGCACGATTGCCGGAATGCTTCTGACGGTCGCGGTCATCGCCACCCTTGCCCCGCAGTTCGTCGGCCTGGGAAATATCTTCGACGTGCTGAAGCAAGGAAGCGTCCTGGCCTTTATCGCGCTCGGCCTGACGGTGGTTCTGATTGCAGGCGGCTTCGACATGTCCGCCGGCGCGGCCAGCCAGTTCGCCGCCAATGTCGCGGCCGGCACGCTGATCGGCGGGTTCGGTTCAGCCGCGGCCATCGGCCTTGGCGGTTCCCTCGGCCTTCTGATCGGCGTCATCAATGCCGGCCTGATCCTGTTCCTTCGCATTCCCGCTTTCGTCGCCACGCTGGGTATGATGTTCGTCATCATGGGAGCGACACTGCTTTACAATGGCGGCCAGGCGCTCACGCTCAGCGATGCGCCGGGCTTCTTCTTCCTCGGACAAGGCTATGTCGGGCCCGTTCCTTTCGTCTTCATCCTTCTCGTCGCCTTCACCTTCGTCCTTCACGTCATTCTCAAGGAAACGCGGCTCGGACTGCGCATGTATGCGGTGGGCCAGAACGCGGCGGCGGCGGCGCTGCGCGGGGTCGGGCTGAAACAATACGCATTTGCTTCCTGCGCGCTCGGCGGGCTGGTGCTGGGCCTGGCCGGCGTGTTCCTGGCCTCCTACAGCTATGGTGCATCGGCGCTCGCGACCGGGATCGACTTCCTGATCAGCGCGCTCGCCGCGACCTTTCTCGGCAGCACCATTTCGCGCGCCGGCGAACTCAACGTGATCGGCACCGTCGTGGCCGCGATCTTCCTGGCCTCCCTGTCCAACGGCCTGATCCTGATCGGCGTCTCGAGCCAGGCGCTGCCCGGGATTCAGGGGATTGTGCTTGTGCTCTCCATTTCGCTCGGCCTGGTGCGCAAGCGCTCCATCGGGCAGATCCTGATTTTCTAGAGGTCGGCTCCCATGCAATCCATCGCTGCCGCGAAACGCTCTCCCGACGCCTTCCTGCTCGATCAGCTTCGCGCCTATGGGCCGGTCATCGGCATGCTCGCGGTCCTGCTGATCTTTGCGGTGCTGAAGCCTTCCTTCCTGAGTGCTGCCAATATCGGCAACGTCCTGCACCAGAGCGTTATCCTCATCATCATGTCGTTTGGTCTCGCCGTGGTCATGGCGATGCGCGGGGTTGATCTGTCGATCGCGCAGATCGCCGACGGCGCCGGTCTGCTCGCCGCCGTTCTCATGCTGCACAGGGAGCCGCTTTGGATCGTCATTCTCGTTCCGATCGCGTTCGGACTGATCGCCGGCCTCATCAACGGACTGCTAACGGCCTATGCCGGCATACCGGCGATCATCTCGACGCTGGGGATGATGTTCGTGATCCGCTCGGGCGAACTCCTGATGACCAACGGGGCCGAGCCCCAGATCCTGTTCACGCTGCCAAGGGGGCTTACCCGCGATTTCCTGTTCATCGGTCAAGGGTCGATCGGCCCGGTGTCGGCGCTCGTCGTGCTTGGCATCGTGGTGTTCGTCCTGATGATGATCGTCACCAACCTGACGACATTCGCGCGCCGCGCCAGGGCGGTCGGAGGCAATTCGCGCGCGGCATACCTTGCCGGCGTCAATGTCCGCGCGGTGTTCGCGGGCGGCTTCGTCCTTGCCGGCCTGCTCTCCAGCATCGCCGGAGTGGCGCTTGTTGCACGCACCAGCATTGCCGTGCCCCGAGGCGCCGAGCCCTACCTGCTCGACGCCTTCGCCGCGGTCTATCTCGGCACCCTCCTGTCGCGGCGCGCCGAGATAACCATCTGGGGCACGCTGCTGGGCGGTCTGTTCATCACCTTTCTCGGCAACGGCCTGACCTTGCTCGGCCTCGGCGCGCCCCACCGTTATGCCCTGAATGGCGGCTTCATCCTGCTGGCCATGGCCGTCGGCGCCCTGAAGCGCAATCAATAAGGGAGATCATCATGAGCCTCATCATCGACGCCCACAACCATCTCGGCGACCGTCCGGGCGCCCGCCAGACCGGTGCGGAACTGGTCGCCAAGCTTGACGCCGCCGGCGTCGACAAGGCCGTGGTATTTCCGTTCGTGGAGGGCAACTTCACCAACGATTTCGTCAAGGACGCCTACGATCAGTTCCCGGGCCGGCTGATCCCCTATTGCGCGGTCAACCCCTGGGAACGCGACGCGGCCGACACCGTGCGCCATTGCATCACGCAGTGGGGCTTCAAGGGGCTGAAGCTTCACCCCACCATAAACGGATTTCACCTCGCCGATCCCGAACTGGTCGACCCGCTGTTCAAGGTCGCGGACGAATTGGGATTTCCGATCATCGTTCATGGCGCCAGCGACCTTTTCAACAGCCCGCCGGAGTTCGCGCTGATGGCCGCCCGTTTCCCCCGGGTGCCGCTGATGATGGCCCATATGGGCTTCTTCTGGGCCGTTGATCAGGCTATTTCCTTTGCCAGCCAGTTCGAGAATCTTTATCTGGAGACGTCCAGGGCGCCGATTTTCGAGATCCAGACAGCCGTCAAGAAATTGGGGCCTCATAAAGTCATTTGGGGGACGGATTCTCCATTCGTGGACTACGAATTCGAGTTCAAGAAGATGGAGCGCTCGACACAGGACCGAGAGGGCTACGCATCGATCGTTGGCGGAAATATCGCTCGTCTGCTCAAGCTCTGACGCCAGGCTTGCATAGAGCAGGAATTAAAGCTGAACTAGTCATCCTGCTCTAAATCTTTGTTTTTGCGCATGATCTTGTCCGAAAAGTCTGCAACTTTTCGGGATCATGCTCCAGGGGTAGGCTGACATGATTTCGAAGGTGTTTTCTTGACGACGATGATCGAGCGTTCGGATCCGGCTGGAGAGCGCCGGCTGGATCTCGCCGCGCGCGCGGCCTGGCTGTACTATTTCAAAAGCCGGACGCAGGAGCAGATCGCGACCGAGCTCAACATTTCCCGCCAGATCGTGCAGCGATTGATCGCGCTCGCCAACTCCGAGCGGCTGATCCGGTTTCAGCTCATACATCCCCTGGCGGAGTCGATCGAACTGGCCGACAGGCTGCGGGATCGATTCGAGCTGATCTATTGCGACGTGTGCCTGAGCGAGAGCGGCAGCAGTGAGGATATTCCTTCCGTCGCCACGCAGGCCACGTTCTATCTGGAGAACATCATCCAGCAAAAGGCTCCCCTGACCATCGGCATGGGGAGTGGCGGCGCGATGCGCGAAGTCTCACGCCGCCTGCCGCCGATGGACAGGCCCCAGCATCATTGTGTCTCGCTGATGGGTAACCTGACGCGCGACGGCCGTGCAACGCATTACGATGTCGTCACGAGATTGGCCGAGCGCCTCAATGCCCAATGCTATCCGCTCCCCGTGCCTGTCGTCACCAATACGATCGAGGAGCGGGAGGTGCTGCAGGCCCAGCCGGGCTATGGTGTCCTGCGTTCCCTGGTGGAAGAGGCCACCTTGCTGATCATGGGAATAGGCTTTTGGGGACCCCAGGCGACGCTCTATCGCGACGGCTTCATTACCGCGGCCGAAACCGCCCAGGCGATGGACGCCGGCGGGGTCGGCGAACTGCTCGGCTGCGCCATATCGGCCGACGGCGAGATCGTCGACGCGGCCTATCATGACCGGCTGACCTCCTTCGTCAGGACGCAACCGGCGGATCGGCCCACCACCATTGTGGCCTCGGGCGTCTATCGGGCGCCGGCCATACGCGCCGCTCTCAAGGGCCGACTGGCAAATTCGCTGATAACGGACGAGAACACAGCGAGACTTGTGTTGTCCATGGATTGAGCTGCAAGCACGACAGAAATCCGAGAGCCAGGCGCCCGACCCGTGCGCACGCATCGTGCGAAAGGGCTGAGACGACAAACCGTTGCAGAGACTACAAAAAACGCCCGCAGCGAAAGCTGTGGGCGTTTCGTAATCGTTGATTGGTTGCGGGGATAGGATTTGGCCTTTTTGTCCCGCGGCGTCCGCTTCGTCTCCTTGCGGGCCCCTGATGCGGGCTGAAATCAACCGGCCGCCACAGCCGAAAACGAAAACGGCCCGCACAAGGCGGGCCGTTTTCGTATTTGGTTGCGGGGACAGGATTTGAACCTGTGACCTTCAGGTTATGAGCCTGACGAGCTACCGGGCTGCTCCACCCCGCGTCAACCTTACAAGTAAGCCGAAACTTACCGGATTCAAGCCGCCGCCAAATGAAAGGGCCGCTTGCGCGGCCCAAAATCCCGTCGGCGGGCCAATCGTGAGGAGAAGATTTTCATCACATCGGCCCGAAATCGTTTTCGATTTCGGAAAGTACGATATGACGATCGAACGTGCGTTTGGCAGACCTGGCAGCGACCTACTCTCCCGCGTCTTGAGACGAAGTACCATCAGCGCTGGAGCGTTTCACGGCCGAGTTCGGAATGGGATCGGGTGCAGCCGCTCCGCCATAACCACCAGGTCGGCAAAACGCACGTTGTTCGAGAAGCTGTTTTCTGTGCCATCCATTTCAGCGCAATCCAAAGGATTGCCGCTTCAATGGGCATAAGGAATGAGAACGATCAAGCCGATCGAACTATTAGTACCGGTAAGCTTCAAGCGTTGCCGCTCTTCCACACCCGGCCTATCAACGTGGTCGTCTTCCACGGTTCTCAGGGAATACTCGTTTTAAGGTGGGTTTCCCGCTTAGATGCCTTCAGCGGTTATCCCGTCCGGATATAGCTACCCTGCTATGCGGCTGGCGCCACAACAGGTCCACCAGAGATCCGTCCATCCCGGTCCTCTCGTACTAGGGACAGATCCTTTCAATATTCCTACACCCACGGCAGATAGGGACCGAACTGTCTCACGACGTTCTGAACCCAACTCACGTACCGCTTTAAATGGCGAACAGCCATACCCTTGGGACCTGCTCCAGCCCCAGGATGCGATGAGTCGACATCGAGGTGCCAAACAACCCCGTCGATATGGACTCTTGGGGGTCATCAGCCTGTTATCCCCGGCGTACCTTTTATCCGTTGAGCGATGGCCCTTCCACGCGGGACCACCGGATCACTATGACCGACTTTCGTCTCTGCTCGACTTGTCAGTCTCGCAGTCAGGCAGGCTTATGCCATTGCACTCAGCGAACGATTTCCGACCGTTCTGAGCCCACCATCGCGCGCCTCCGTTACTCTTTAGGAGGCGACCGCCCCAGTCAAACTACCCACCATACATTGTCCCGGGCCCGGATAACGGGTCGCGGTTAGACATCCATAGTAATAAGGGTGGTATTTCAAGGGTGGCTCCACCTGAGCTGGCGCCCAGGTTTCAAAGCCTACCACCTATCCTACACATGCCACTACGAATGCCAATGTAAAGCTATAGTAAAGGTGCACGGGGTCTTTCCGTCTAACCGCAGGAACCCCGCATCTTCACGGGGAATTCAATTTCACTGAGTCTATGCTGGAGACAGCGGGGAAGTCGTTACGCCATTCGTGCAGGTCGGAACTTACCCGACAAGGAATTTCGCTACCTTAGGACCGTTATAGTTACGGCCGCCGTTTACTGGGGCTTCGATTCAGAGCTTGCACCCCTCCTCTTAACCTTCCAGCACCGGGCAGGCGTCAGACCCTATACGTCGTCTTGCGACTTCGCAGAGCCCTGTGTTTTTGATAAACAGTCGCTACCCCCTGGTCTGTGCCACCCTCCTCTGCTTGCGCAGAAAAGGGTCACGCTTCTTCCGAAGTTACGCGTGCAATTTGCCGAGTTCCTTCAGCATAGTTCTCTCAAGCGCCTTGGTATACTCTACCAGACCACCAGTGTCGGTTTCGGGTACGGTCTATAAGGAGGAGCTATTTCCTGGAACCACGCAGCAGCCCTTTCAATCCGATAAGATTGGACTACCTCAATGATCCGTCACTACCTCCAGGCCCACGAATATTAACGTGGTTCCCATCGACTACGCGTTTCCGCCTCGTCTTAGGGGCCGGCTAACCCTGCTCAGATTAACTTTAAGCAGGAACCCTTGGTCTTTCGGCGGGGGAGTCTCTCACTCCCCTTACGTTACTCATGTCAGCATTCGCACTTCTGATACCTCCACCACCCCTCACGGGTATGGCTTCATCAGCTTACAGAACGCTCCGCTACCGCTCGTATTGCTACGAACCCTAAGCTTCGGTGTATGGCTTTAGCCCCGTTACATTTTCGGCGCAAAGACCCTTATTTAGACCAGTGAGCTGTTACGCTTTCTTTAAATGATGGCTGCTTCTAAGCCAACATCCTGGTTGTTTTGGGATCCTCACATCCTTTCCCACTTAGCCATAACTTGGGGACCTTAGCTGTAGGTCAGGGTTGTTTCCCTTTTCACGACGGACGTTAGCACCCGCCGTGTGTCTGCCGACTAGTACTCCCAGGTATTCGGAGTTTGGTTAGGTTTGGTAATCCGGTGAGGACCCCTAGCCCATCCAGTGCTCTACCCCCTGGGGTATTCGGTCGACGCTCTACCTAAATAGATTTCGCGGAGAACCAGCTATTTCCGAGTTTGATTGGCCTTTCACCCCTAGCCACAAGTCATCCCGAACTATTGCAACAGTTATGGGTTCGGTCCTCCAGTAAGTGTTACCTTACCTTCAACCTGCTCATGGCTAGATCACTCGGTTTCGGGTCTAATGCGACGAACTGAACGCCCTATTCAGACTCGCTTTCGCTGCGCCTACACCTATCGGTTTAAGCTTGCTCGTCACACTAAGTCGCTGACCCATTATACAAAAGGTACGTGGTCACCCTTGCGGGCTCCCACTGTTTGTAGGCAATCGGTTTCAGGTACTCTTTCACTCCCCTTGTCGGGGTGCTTTTCACCTTTCCCTCACGGTACTAGTTCGCTATCGGTCATGCACGAGTACTTAGGCTTGGAGGGTGGTCCCCCCAATTTCAGACAGGATTTCACGTGTCCCGCCTTACTCGAGGACGATGATTTGCATTACGCGTACGGGGCTGTCACCCACTATGGCCCTACTTTCCAGAAGGTTCCGCTTGTCTCATCATCGCCACTGGCCTGGTCCGGGTTCGCTCGCCACTACTTCCGGAGTCTCGGTTGATGTCCTTTCCTACGGGTACTTAGATGTTTCAGTTCCCCGCGTTCGCCACTTTATCCCTATGTATTCAGGATAAGTTACCTATTATCGATACTTGGAAACCACAGCAGCAAGTCAGCGCGATCTCAAGAGATCGTCGCTTCACTGCTGCTCTGATTTTCCAAGTACCTTAGGTGGGTTTCCCCATTCGGAAATCTACGGATCAAAGGGTATTCGCACCTCCCCGTAGCTTATCGCAGCGTATCACGTCCTTCATCGCCTGTGCATGCCAAGGCATCCACCAATTGCCCTTAAGACACTTGATCGTTCTCATTGCCAATGCCCACTGCGCAATCCCGAAGGATTGTCGCTCGAACCAGATCCTGTGCGGGATCTGCTTCAATG